>JAVVPF010000011.1:0-3171 GCA_036655895.1 Cloacibacillus sp.
TCAGCGACGGCAGAATATTTGAAGAAGACATCCCCGTCGTGCTCAAAATGTACGACGACATCTATAACGGAGCCGCGCACGCGGAGTGCCGCGCGAGGTGGAGATCGCCCGCAAGCGGAGAATACCGCTGGTTCAAAACCATCTACACCACAGCCTGCGACGACGCGGGCTTTCCGATAAAAGCCATCGGCTCCGCCATAGACGTCACGGAACAGATGCGCCTTGAACAGCGCTACAAAGACTTCGAGGCCTATCAGCACCTCTTGCTCGACAACGCCTTCGGCGCATTCAGAGTAAACATCACAAAGGACACCGTTGAGGAGATAATCCGGTGCAGCACGGGCGTAAAACCCCTCGAGGCAATATGCGACCTTGCGGAATTCAGCGCGGCCTCCGCCCGGAACATACCAGACAATGCAAGCCGCCTGCGGCACGATGAAATTTTCAACAGGGAAACTATCTTAAGAGGCTTCAGCTGCGGCAAGTCCAACCTTGAAATGACCTGCCGCTACCAGATAGACGAAAATACTATCCACTGGACGCGCATCATAGTCAACCTCGCCCAAAACCCGTTCTCCGGCGACATCATCGGCTTCGCCTACGCCATAGACATCGAAGACGAAAAAATAATGAAGATGGTCATCGATCACATGATAGGGAAAAACTTTGAAGTGGTGGCCGCGGTAAACGTGGCAAACGGAGACGCGCGCATACTAGAATATACTGACTCCGACAAAAGGTCCTTCGGAAACGTGCTCGGAGACTTCAACTCCGTCTTCGCGCAGCGCGCGAAAGTATTCGCCCACCCGAGCGATTGGGAGAACTGCAAAAAGACGCTGCGGCTTTCAAACATCCTCCGCGAGCTTATGAAAAACGATAAATTTGAGACGACCGTACGAGGCGTCGAACCGACAGGCGAAGTGACCGTCAAAAAAATCTCCTGCTCGTACCTCGACGAAGAAAAAAACACGATACTATACACACGCTCCGACATAACAAAAACGATACGCGAGCAGAACGCGCTGAACGAAAAACTCAAGTGCGCGCTCAAAGCGGCGGAAGAGGCCAACGCCGCAAAATCAGACTTCCTATCGCGCATGAGCCACGACATGCGCACGCCGATGAACGGCATCATCGGACTTACGAACTTGGCTCAGGGAGCAAAAGATCTTTCAGACGAGACCGCGGAATACCTCGCCAACATCGAAAGCTCGAGCCAGTACCTGCTGAGCCTCATCAACGACGTGCTCGACATGAGCTCCATCGAAAGCAATAAGCTTATGCTCAACCTCCAGCCAGTCTACACAAAAGAGATAGTGGACCGCGTCGTCGCCGCCTGCACTCCTCTTGCTTCTGCAAAGGACCTGACGTTCAAGCTTACGCTCATCAACACCGATTTTGACTGGATAAAAACGGACAAACGGCGCCTTCAGCAGATATTTATAAATATCCTGGGAAACTCCGTCAAATTCACGCCGCCCGGCGGCAACATAGAATGGATCGTAGAATGCCTCGGCTATGACGACGACGTACGTCACGATAAATTGATAATCCGCGACACAGGCGTCGGAATGAGCGCCGACTTCCTGCCAAAAATATTCGAGCCGTTCGACCAGGAAGACAACGACTTCTCCGCCTCCTGCACAGGCACAGGGCTAGGGATGCCCATAGTCAAAAACCTCGTTGAGGCAATGGGAGGCTCCATTGAAGTAAAAAGCGAAAAGGGCGCGGGCACAGAGGTGATCATCGTCATGGACTTTGAACGCACGACTCCCGTCCCAGACGCGCCGCTTCTTGACCAGACGGCGCAGATAGACCTTTCCGGCAAACGCATACTAATCTGCGAAGACCACCCGATCAACATGCAGATAGCCTGCAAACTGCTGGAAAAAAAGGGAGCGAGCGCCGCGCGTGCGCGCAACGGAAAAGAGGGGGTCAACGCCTTCATGAACGCCCCCGCCGGTTACTTCTCCGCCATCCTGATGGACATACGTATGCCCGTAATGGACGGCTTGGAGGCGGCTCGGCTCATACGGTCGCAAAACAGGCCCGACGCAAAGACAATCCCAATAATAGCGATGACCGCCAACGCCTACGACGAAGACCGACAGAAAACCAAAGAGGCCGGCATGAACAAACACCTCGCAAAACCGATAGAACCCCGGATATTCTACGAGGCGCTGGACGAATTCCTGAACAAAAACTAATAGCGCGCCCTGTAAACAAACAACAGGGCGCGGGCTTTTTTTCATATATGTATGCTGCGTTTAGCGAAACCGCTGCCGCGCGTTTTTATTTTGCGGCTTCTTCCACCGCTACGGCTACAGCAACCGTAGCTCCCACCATTGGGTTGTTGCCCATCCCAATGAGGCCCATCATATCTACGTGGGCGGGGACGGAGGAGCTTCCGGCGAACTGCGCGTCGCTGTGCATGCGGCCCATCGTATCTGTCATGCCGTAGCTTGCGGGGCCGGCCGCCATGTTGTCCGGGTGCAGCGTGCGTCCGGTGCCGCCGCCTGAGGCTACGGAGAAGAATTTCTTGCCGTTTTCAAGCGCCCATTTTTTATAGGTTCCGGCTACGGGATGCTGGAAGCGCGTCGGGTTCGTCGAGTTTCCCGTTATGGAGACGTCGACGCCTTCGTGGCGCATGATGGCTACGCCTTCGCAGACGTCGTTTGCGCCGTAGCATTTTACCTTTGATTTATCTCCGGTCGAGAAGGGCTGCTCTTTTATTATTTTCAGCTCGCCTGTGAACGGGTCGTATTGCGTCTCTACAAAGGTGAATCCGTTGACGCGCGAGATTATGTACGCGGCGTCTTTGCCGAGGCCGTTTAAGATGACGCGCAGAGGCTCTTTGCGCACTTTGTTCGCCGTGCGCGCTATGCCTATCGCGCCCTCGGCCGCCGCGAAGGATTCGTGTCCCGCGAGGAAGCTGAAGCATTTTGTCTTTTCATCAAGCAGCATTGCGGCCAGGTTGCCGTGGCCGATGCCGACTTTACGCTGGTCGGCGACGGAGCCGGGGATGCAGAAGGCCTGAAGCCCTTCGCCTATTTTTTCGGCGGCCGCCGCCGCGGTCTTCGCGCCGCTTTTTAGGGCGTGAGCCGCGCCCAGAGTGTAGGCCCACACGGCGTTGTCGAATGCTATCGGCTGGATGCCGCGGACTATGGCGGC
>JAVVPF010000011.1:3268-71428 GCA_036655895.1 Cloacibacillus sp.
AGGGCGTGAGCCGCGCCCAGAGTGTAGGCCCACACGGCGTTGTCGAATGCTATCGGCTGGATGCCGCGGACTATGGCGGCTATGTCTATGCCGCTGTTGAGGCAGAGTTCGCGCGCGTCGTCAAGGGAGGCGAAGCCGTTTGCCGTAAGAAATTCGTTTATTTTGTCTATCCTGCGTTCGTAACCTTCAAAGTTTGCCATTGTGCTTCCCTCCTACTGCCTGCGCGGGTCTATTATTTTGTCGGCCTCGTCGTAGCGTCCGTATTTGGCGGTGTTTTTCTCAAAGGCCTCTTTCGGGTCCATGCCTTTGCGTATTGCCTCCATCATTTTGCCGAGCGAGACGTAGCGGTATCCGATTATTTCTCCGTTTTTATCAAGAGCCTGGTCGAGCACGTAGCCTTCGGCCATCTCAAGATAGCGCGGGCCTTTTTCGAGCGTGCCGTACATGGTGCCTATCTGTGAGCGAAGGCCTTTGCCGAGATCTTCGAGGCCCGCGCCTACTGGCAGCCCGTTGTCCGAAAAGGCGCTCTGCGTCCTGCCGTATGCTATCTGGAGGAAGAGCTCGCGCATCGCCGTGTTGATTGCGTCGCAGACGAGGTCGGTGTTGAGCGCCTCAAGCAGCGTTTTGCCGGGCAGTATCTCGGAGGCCATTGCCGCCGAGTGCGTCATGCCGGAGCAGCCTATAGTTTCAATGAGCGCCTCATGGATGACCCCGTCTTTTACGTTGAGTGAAAGTTTGCAGGCGCCCTGCTGCGGCGCGCACCAGCCCACGCCGTGCGTGAAGCCGGAGATGTCGCCTATCTGTTTTGATTCGACCCATTTTCCCTCTTCAGGTATGGGCGCCGGGCCGTGGTTCGCTCCCTTCGCCACGCATACCATCTCTTCAACTTCGCGTGAACACTGCATAGAATAGTCCTCCTTTAAATTGTTGAGCGGCTAGTAGCCCCAGGCAAAATCAGGGCTGCCCGCTGCCAGTAAGCGTGCCTTCATGTCTTTTGTTATCGTTTCGAGCGCACGTTCGTTGCGCCCCTCGCAGCGCGCGACAAGCACTGGCTGCGTGTTTGAGACGCGCACCAGCCCCCAGCCTTCCGGGTAGGTGATGCGTACTCCGTCTATCGTTATTATATCGAGTTTCTCCGCCTCGGCCTGCGCCTTTACCCGTTCGACCACGCCGAATTTCACGTCGTCTGGGCAGTCGAACCTTGTCTCTATGGTGGACGGGTAGAGCGGAATATCCTTCATCAGATCGGAGAGCCGGCTTTCGGTGTTTGATATGATGCGCGCAAGACGGGCCGCTGCGTAGAAGGCGTCGTCGTAGCCGAAATATTCGTCGGCGAAGAACATGTGCCCTGAGACTTCGCCTGAAAAGAGCGCGTGTTCCTCACGCATCTTAGCCTTGACGAGCGAGTGTCCTGCGTTCCACCAAAGCGGACGCCCTCCCAGTTTTTCTACGGTCTCCGGCAGCGCCATTGAGCTTTTTATCTCGCATATCGCGACTGCGCCCGGATGCTTCGGCAGTATCTCGCTCCAGTAGAGCGCCATGAGGCGGTCGCCCCAGACGACCTCGCCGTTGTCGTCGACGACGCCTATTCTGTCTGAGTCGCCGTCAAAGCCTACGCCGAAATCCGCGCCCGTTTCGCGGACGGTCTCTATGAGCTTCGGGAGATTTTCGCGCTTCGTGGGGTCTGGATGATGGTTTGGAAAGTTTCCGTCGGGCGCGCTGTAAAGCTCCGTCACATCGCATCCGATGCGGCGCAGAAAGTCCGGCGCGTATAGGCCGCCTGTGCCGTTGCCGGAGTCGCAGACTATTTTTGGACGGCGCGGCCCCAGCTTTATCTTTGAAACGAGCATCTCCAGGTACTGCGCGTTCAGGTCCGCGCGCGCCGCAGCACCCGGGTCTGGCGCGGTAAAGAGCCGCCCCTCGCTGATTATCCTGTATATCTCCATTATGTCGTCGCCCCAGAGCGTGGCTTTGTCGTATGCCACTTTGAGGCCGTTGAATTCCTTTGGATTGTGGCTGCCTGTGACCATGATGCCGCCGCCCGCGTCGAGGCGGAAGAGGCTCCAGTAGAAGGTCGGCGTGGAGACGAGGCCGATGTCTACGACGTCTATGCCCGCCGCGTTCATGCCGCGCGCCGCAGCGGCTTTGATGCGCGTCGTTGAGAGGCGCGCGTCTCCGCCAAGCGTGGCGGTGGCGACGCCGCGTTCTCTGAGCCACGTGCCAAAAGCCTGCCCTATGAGAAAGACGTTTTCGTCGGTCAATTCGGCGTCAGCTATGCCTCTTATGTCGTATTCGCGGAATATGTGCTGTGGAACTATTGTCATAGCCATCTCTTTACCTCCTGATCATAAAAACAAGGAGCTTATGCTCTAAGCATAATGCTTTTTGCTTTGTTTTGCAACTTCAATGAGTGAGTAAAGCGTGCCGTAGAGCCTGCGCGCGTCTATGGGCTTCGCTATGTGCGCGTCCATTCCGCTTGCGCGGGATTTTTCGATGTCTTCGACGAAGGCGTTGGCGCTCATGGCGATTATGGGAACGGATACCGCGCGCTCTTTTTCGGCGGTTCTTATCAGCTTCGTCGCGGTGAGGCCGTCCATGCGCGGCATTCGTATGTCCATGAGCACCGCGTCATACCAGCCTTCAGGATGCGAGGTGAAGGCAGAAAGCGCCTCTTCGCCGTTTGCGGCAACCTCTACCTCAAAGCCTCGGTGCGCGAGCATTTTTTTTGCCACTTCGACGTTGAGCGGATGGTCTTCGGCAAGCAGCAGGCGGCGGCCTTTGAAGTCATAACCGTCGGGACATTCGGCGTACGCGGCTGAGGCGCACTTTTCGGCCTGTTCGTCGCACAGCGCGAGGCTCAGCGAGACCGTAAATTCCGCGCCTTGTCCTTCACGGCTTTTGACGGATATTTCGCCGCCCATCAGAGAGACGAGGTTCTTGCATATAGCAAGGCCCAGGCCGGTGCCTCCGTATGACGAGGTGTTTCCGCTGTGGCCTTGGGCGAACGGGTCAAAGAGGTGGGGCAGGAAGCTTTCTGTTATTCCGATGCCGGTGTCGCGCACGACGAAGGTGACGGGCACGCGGCCGTTCTCGGGCTCGTGCTGTTTTGCTGCGAAGGTGACGGAGCCGCACTCCGGCGTGAACTTTACGGCGTTTGAAATGATGTTTATCAGTATCTGCTGAAGCTTCGTGGCGTCTCCCATGAGACGGTCGCAGCCGCCCTCTTCGATGTCGGATATATAGCGGACACTCTTTTTTTCGGCGAGCCCGCGGCAGATGACGCAAATGTTTTCAAGAAAGAGGCGCCAGCTCAGCGGGTGGCTTTCGACCTCGGCCTTACCGCTTTCTATCTTTGACATGTCGAGGATGTCGTTTATGAGCGCAAGCAGGAATTGGGCGGAGAGCTCCACCTTTGAGAGACAGTCCTGCACCTCCTCAGAGGCGCCGGCCGCCTCCTTCGCAAGCGCCGTCATGCCGATTATCGCGTTCATCGGCGTGCGTATCTCATGGCTCATGCTTGAGAGAAAGTCTGATTTTGCGACGCTCGCCGCGCGCGCCTGCGCAAGAGCCGAGCGCATCAGCTCCTCCTGGCGCGTCCTTCGCGCAAGAAACTCCGTGACGTCGCTGCGGCACAGAAGAAGCGCCGTATGCGCCTCGTCAAGCCAGCAGAAGCGCCATTTCTTATGTCTGACGGCGCCGTTTGATATTATTGGAAAGCTGCACTCATAGTAGCCTTTCGCGTTCACCTGCTTCAGTACATGATCCAGCGCGAAGGCGCCCGTCGCTTCGTTTTTTCTGTCCGCCGCGATAAGCGGCAGGATCGTCCCGACGAATGCGCCGCTGTAGCTTGTTTCGCTGACGCCGTGTTTTATTTCGCGGTCGTTTTCCGAATGTATTTTGAGCAGACCGCTCTTTACGTCGATGAGCGCCACCATCTGGAATTCGCTTTCGGCGATGCGGTCTATTATTATCTTTCTCGTCTTGTCCGCGTCGATGTCGTAGGCGTAGATGAAGCAGAGGATGTCGTCCGTCTCAGGATTTCGGAAGGTTTTGACGACGAGGTTGAGCCAAATGGCGCCGCCGTCGTTCGTCCTGCGCTGAAATTCGACGTTCTGCACCTGCTCCGCGCCTGTGAAATCTTTTATGACGCGCGCGCGGTCAAGGATGCGCAGCAGTTCTTCGCGCCTCTCCGGAAGTATCGCAGTCGCCGCCATTATCTTCATTCCCTCTTCGTAGCTGAGGCCCTCTATGTTTGTGGAGACGTTATCCTGAGCGATGTAGCTTTCTATTTTGTTTTCCGTGGCGTTTGCGCGTATCTTGACGAGCAGGTTGCCGCTTTCGCCGAACATTTGAAAGGAAAGTTCTTCGTTGTAGCGGTGCTGCGCGTTCATCAGCTCGGAGACGTCCTCTCCTATGCCTACCGCCATCACCGGCTCGTCGCCGTCAAAAATTGTGGAGTAGGTTATGCGCTGCCATTCTATTTTTGAGCGCGATTTGTCAAAATGGATGACCGCTTCGGCGGATTTCTGTCCGGAATCAATGCGGCGGTGAAGTTCGCGGTAGTCTTCGCGGCTCTCAGGCATCACAAGCCCGGAGGCGATTATAGCCTCGCAGCCGCCTGTTATTGGGGCGACAAGCCCCAGCCGTTCCGACCCTTTGTTTGTGTCGTTAAAAATTTTGTTTCTTATGTCATAGCTCCACAGGGAGAGAGAGGAGGCTGAAAGCGCCATCTCCATCTGACGTTTGGCGGCCTTCGCATGTATCTCGCCTGTGATGTCCTTCGCGTGACCGACTGCGCGCACGGCGCGGCTTTCGTCATAGACCGCGCGGTAGGAAAGCCGCATCCACACCTCGCGGCCCCTTTCGTCGTACATACGCACGTCGGCGCTGGCGGAGGCGGCGCCCGCCTCAATTTTTTTATGAAGGCCGATGTAATCCTTTATCGAGTCGCGGTGTATCCTTCCCCGCTCGACCATCGCGTACGGCGTGTCTATTATCTCGCCGTCGGGGACGGGCCTGCCGCCGTCGTTTCGCGGCCTGTAAAAACAAAGCCCCGTCGTCAGGTCGTATTCCCATATAAAAATGGCGGCGCTGTGCATAGCCGTCTCCATTTTTTGTTTCTCCGTCTTTACGCGTATTTCTTCCGTCACGTTGCGCCCGACTCCAATGACGATGACCGGCGCGCCCGCGTCGTCGCAGATATTGGTGAAGGCGACGCGCTCGCACCACCAGTCGGCGTCTCCTTCAAAGCGAAACCAGAAGTCTTCCGTCGCGTTTGCGGCGCCGGAGAGCATCTTCGCCGCAACGGCGCGCGCCCTCTCGCGGCAGTCGTCACGGAGGCAGCCAGCGGCGGTGACATATTCCAGCGGATGGCTGCGCGTCATCTGCGGCGCGTGGTGCAGTTCCATGCTGCGCTGCGTGTGCGTCAGCATGTCTTTTGCAATATCGTAGCTCCAGATGATGAGGTCGCTGCCTTCGACGGCTATGTCGTAGAGCGCCTTTTTTTCGCGCAGGCTGATTTCAAGCTCCTTGGCCTTTGATATGTCCATTATCATGCCGTAGATATACCGCGCGCCAGTATCGTCGCAGAACTGCTCCCCATCGACTGATATCCATTTTACGGAGCCGTCGCCGCAGGTTATCCTGTGCTCGCAGCGCAGCTTTGGCCCCCGCTGCTCCGACATGGCTTTGAGCAGGTTGTTCAAATCAGGCGGAAAGACGACCTCCCGCATCCTGTCGTCCTTTGATTTTTGAAGCTCTTCGCGGCTGTATCCGATTATCTTAAAAAAACCGTCGTTTGCGCACAGAATACGGCAGTCGGGCCACGGCGTGCTTTTGAAAATGCCTCCCGGCACGGAGTCGAAGGCGGCGACGATGTCGCGCGTCTCAGCCTCGGTGCGCACACGGGCCGCGGCCTTGGCTTCGTCGATATTCCAGTTCTTTCCGTGCGTCTCCATCTTTTATTTACTGCCTGCCTACTACCATTACCCCGGCGATTTTCATGATTGGGCCGAGCATGAGCGCTGATTCCAGGCTGACTTTATTGAAGGAGGCGAGAAAGCGAGTCTTGAGGTTCAACGCTTCCGCCGCGAGGTAGACGTTCTGCGCCATAGCGCCAGCCGCTATATCGCTGTACTGCTCAACGTTCATCGTGCCGCGGTTTACGAGCACGAGCAGGCACGGCGCGGTCTTTGCGAAATCCTGCGTCACTGCGCGGCTTATGAGGCGCTTTTCAGCTATGACCTCTATCAGTGCGTTTTTCTCCCAATTGTAAATGTATCCGCCGTTTTTTAAGATAACATAGACGGTGACGTACGGCTCGCGCCCCATCGCCATCGGCACGGTCCAACCCTTAGGCTCTCTGTTTTTTCCGGTCGCGGCCCAGAGGACTGTTGAAAGTTCCTTCATCGAAAGCTCCTGCTTCGCAAACGGCTCCTGCGCGGCGGAGGCTCTATTGGCTATCGCTTCAAGGACAGAGGGGCCGCCAGTCTTGTCCGGTTCGGGCAGGATGATGTTTGCGGCGCATGCCGCCGTGGAGAAGGTGAGGATAAAGAGCGCTGTGATCATCAAAATATTTTTCATGTTTATGTTCCTCCTTAGTTTTTTGACCGCCAACAAGCGGTGATCATATATCGTCCGTCGCATAGGCCGCAAGCGTATATCAGCCTATCCACGGCCATTGCGTCAGAAATCCCATAAAATACAGCAGCCTCTCGCCAAAGAAGATCGCAAGGAGCATCCCGCAGCAGAGAAACGGCCCAAGAGGCACCGCCGTCTTGCGCGTCACCTTTTTCGCAATAAGAAGCGGCACGACGACAAGGCCGCCGCAAAGAAAGCCAAGATAGAGCGAAAGCAGCGAGAGCTTAAAACCCATGAAGGCGCCGATGCCTAGCATGAGCACGGCGTCGCCTAGCCCCATCCTGCCTCGGCTTGCGATTATTATAAGACCTATGACGCCCGCGCCGGCCGCCGCGCCAAGCGCTCCGTCCAGCACCGCGCTCCAGCCGCCGCCCGCGCGCAGAAGAAGCCCCGCCGCGGCCATTGCGACCGCCCATGAATCATAGATGTATCCGCAGTCGAGGTCCGTCATTGTGTTGAAGGCAAGAAAGACAAGCGACGCCGCGGCAAATACAAGCTCCCACGTGAAACCGAAGCGCCAGACAAAAAGCGCCATAAGCAGCCCGCAGAGTGCTTCGGCCGCAAAGTGGCGCACTGGGATAGGCGCGCGGCACTCACGGCACCGCCCCTGCAAAACAAGATATGAAACGACTGGGATGAGGTCGCACGCAGAGAGCCTGCGTCCGCAGCTGTCGCATACGGAGCGTTCGCTGCCCCACCATTTTTTTTCCGCGACGGTGCGCATCGCCGCGGCGTTCGCAAACGACCCAAGCGCTGCGCCGACGAAAAAACCGGCCGCCATATATACTCCGTTGACCATGTAGACACCCCTGCACGCCTAGGTTAAAATACCTTTATATTTTACACGTAATTTCTATTTTTTAGGCATAAGGAGATGCGTAAAATGCCAATAGTAATGGTGAATATCAAAGAAGGCCGCACCGTGGAGCAAAAGCGCGCCATGGTGACGGGAATGACCGCGGTGCTCTGCGAAACTATGGAAGTCCCTCAAAGCTCCGTGCGCATAATCATCAACGAAATGAAAAACGACAACTTCGCCATCGCCGGCACGCTAGTCTGCGACGACCCGTCAAAGCAGGTAAAGAAAAAAGAAGCGTAGGCGAAAACGGCAACGCCAAAGCAAAAAAATGCGCGGCAAAAGGTGTATGTGCCCTTTTGCCGCGCTTCATTCTGTTTGCGCAGTGTTGAGTATATTTTACCGCACTCGCTATGAATTTATTTTTCCATCTCCGCGCATCGCACCGTTTCCATCGCGTCTTTCGCGTAATGGTCGGCTCCCGTATATTCAGCTAAACTTTCCGTCAGCACGGCGCCTCCGACTATGACGCGCACGCCCGGGCATTCGCGGCGCAGCAGTTCTATCGTCTCTTTCATGCTGGCTACGGTGGTCGTCATAAGCGCGGAGAGCCCCACAAGAGAGGCGCCGTTTTCTTTTACCGCCTCCGCTACGCGGCGCGGCGGCACGTCTTTTCCTAGGTCTATAACATCGAAGTTATAATTTTCAAGGATGACTTTCACTATATTTTTGCCGATGTCGTGTATGTCGCCGTGGACGGTGGCTATAACTATCTTTTTGCCCTTTGCGTTGTTGGCCCCGCTTTTTGCAAGCTCCGCGCGCAGCACCTCAAAGGCGCCTTTGGCAGCCTCAGCGGATTTTATAAGCTGCGGCAAAAAGATGCGCTGGGCTTCGTAATCCCTGCCTACGGAATCTAGCGCCGGGATTATTTTTTCTTCTATGACGGACATGGGCGGCATTTCGTGAAGCAGCGACGACGCGGCCTTCGACGCTTCGTCCTTTAAACCGCGCGCAATCGCGTATTCGAGCTTCGGCGTTTCGTCCTTTACGGGCGCCGCCTTCGGGAGGGCATCCGCGCCGTATTTTTCTATGTAGGCTGCGGCGTTTTCGTCCTGGGAGAGCAGCAGGCGAGCTGCGGCTACGGTCTCTGTCATGCCGGCGTCCGACGGGTTCATTATCGGCGCGTCAAGCCCCGCGGCGAAGGCCATAGCGAGCATGGTGCGGTTTATTATCGGGCGCTGCGGCAGTCCGAAGGAGACGTTGCTCACGCCGAGCACCGTCTTTACGCCAAGCTCCTTTTTTACGAGGGATACGGCCTTCATCGTCTCCATCGCCTGAGCCGGCTGCGCGCTGACCGTCATTGTGAGGCAGTCTATGAGCACGTCCTCGCGCGGAATGCCGGCGGCGGCTGCGGCCGTTACGATGCGGCGCGCTATTTCAAGACGCGCCTGCGCGTCGTCCGGTATTCCGTTTTCGTCAAGCGTAAGGCCGAGCACGGCGCAGCCGTATTTTTTCGCTATCGGAAGCACCGCGTCAAGCGATTCTTTTTTGCCGTTTACGGAGTTGAGCAGCGGCTTGCCGTTGTATATACGCGCGGCGCGTTCAAGCGCGGCGGCCGACGCGGAATCAAGCTGCAGCGGAAGCGGCGTCACCGCCTGAAGCTCGCGCACGGCTTCGGCAAGCATGGCCGGCTCGTCTATGTCAGGCAGGCCCATGTTTACGTCGAGCACCTGCGCGCCCTGCTCCTCCTCGCCTATCGCCTCGCGCAGCACATAGTCCATGTCGTGCGCGCGCAGCGCCGCCTGAAGCGTTTTTTTGCCGGTGGGGTTGAGCCTTTCGCCGATTACGGTGATCGCGTCGAAGCAAATGACCTTTGACGGCGAGCATATCTGGCAGCGGCGCGGCGCGCATATCTCGGTGGGCGTCACATCCGCCACCGCCTCTTTCGTGAGGCGGATATATTCCGGGTCGGTGCCGCAGCAGCCGCCGACGAAGCGCACGCCGCTTTGCGCGAACTCTTTTACACAGTCAGCAAACTCGCGCGGCGTGATGTCGTAGCTGGTTTTGCCTTCGCGGATGACGGGAAGGCCGGCGTTCGGCTGCACGAGCACCGGAATGTGGGCGCAGGCCAGAATCCTTTTGACAACTAAAGCCAGCTGCTTTGGGCCGAGCGAGCAGTTTACGCCAAGCGCGAAGACGCCGAGCGCCTCAAGCGTAGCCACCATCGACTCGACGCAGGCGCCGAAAAAGGTGCTCCCGTTTTCCTCAAAGCTCATTGTTGCAAAGATGGGCAGCGTCGAATTTTCTTTGGCGGCAATGACCGCGGCCTTTAGTTCGTAAAGGTCGGTGAAGGTCTCCAGCAGTATGAAATCGGCTCCCGCCGCCGTTCCCGCGCGCACCACCTGCGCGAATATTTCCACCGCCTCTTCAAAGGGAAGGTCTCCCGCCGGCTGGAGCACGCGCCCGCAGGGGCCTATGTCCAGCGCCGCGTATTTTCCATCGAAGGCCGATGCCGCCTTTTTTGCGATGCGGACTCCGGCCGTCACCATATCTTCAAGAGATACTCCGGCCTTTTCCGCTTTGAAGCGGTTCGCTCCGAAGGTGTTTGAGAGCACGACGTCCGCTCCCGCTTCAAGATATTTTCTGTGTATTTCCTCTATCATTTCGGGACGCGTAAGGTTCAGCGTCTCGGGAACTATCCCAAGCTCCATGCCGCCGCGCTGGAGCATCGTCCCCATAGCGCCGTCAAAAAGCATTACTCTGTTTTCTAACATTTTACCGATATTTTGCTCTTTCACCGCAGTAGGCTCCTCTCTTTTTATAAGGGCATGAAGCGGCCGCGGCGCAGAGGCCGCAGCTTTCGTATCTTTTTTGCGGGGCGTCCGCTATTCCTATGACCGCGGTCACCGACTTTACTGGCACGAGCATCTGACTGCGCGTCACCGTGAGGCCGATGCGCCTTGCCGCGTCGAGCGCCTCTATTATCTTTGCGGATTCTGACTGCGGCACGTCGCCGTAGCCGGGAGAAAAACGCATTGTGAGGAATTTGTCCGCGCCCGCGGCCTCCATTATGCGCGGCTCCATCTCGCAGCACATACGTTCCACCTCGGCCGAGGCGCAGGCGTCCATGACGACGGCGCGCGATATGCTTTGCGCCTGAGCGCGCGCGATGAGCCTGTCCGCTCCGGCACCAAGCGTCACGGCAAGGAGCGCGGCGCGCCCGCATCCGCGGCAAAGACGCGCCAAGTCCGCTCCCTCAAGCCTAAGGCGGGGGCTTATTTCTACCTCCGCGTCGTTTGTCTTTATTTCAAATATTTTAAATAGGCCGCGCGCGTCACAGCCTCTAAGCTCCGTCAAGCAGCCGTCTATCTCGCTGCGCAGCGCGCCGTCCGCACCGTTTTCCGCACCAAGCAGGCGCAGTATCTCAGATAGCTCCTGTGGGGAGAGGCCGTTTTCAACCACGCTTGACCCTCTGCGAGTAGAGCACTCCGCGAATGTTTTCGCAGATGCGCTTTGCTATGTCCGGCTGGTTCATCGTGTACAGATGGATGCCGTCCACTCCCTCCGCCAGCAGGTCTATTATCTGGTTTGTGGCATAGGCGATGCCCGCCTCGCGCATGGCCATGCTGTTGTGGCCGTAGGCGCGGATTATTTTTTGAACGGCGGCTGGCACAGAGGCGCCGCACATGGAGACCATGCGTTTTATCTGCACCGGCGAGGTGATGGGCATGATGCCCGCCTCTATGCGCGTCGTAACGCCGCGCGCCCGGGCCATATCGCGGAAGCTGTAGAAGTGTTCGTTGTCAAAGAAGAGCTGGCTTATGAGCACCTCGACGCCCATGTCGCATTTAGCCTTGAGATGATCAAGGTCTTCCTCCATCGAGTAGGCTTCAAGATGTTTTTCCGGGTAGCAGGCGGCGAAGAGGTGAAAGCTGTAGTTTTCGCTGATAAATTTGATGAGGTCGGAGGCGTGTTTGAAGTCCTTCGTGCCCTCGTCGCCCAAGTCGCCGCGCATGGCCAAGATGTTTTTGACGCCGCGCGCTTCAAGCGAGTCGAGCGTCGCGCGCATTTCGTCTTTCGTGCTGCCGACGCAGGTGAGGTGCGCAAGCGCCGGTATGCTGTACTCTTTTTCGATGCGCGAGGCTATCTCCGCCGTGTTCTCGCGGCTCGTGCCGCCCGCGCCGTAGGTGACGCTGATGAGATCCGGGTCGAGGCTGGCGAGCGCGTCTACCGTGGCGAATATCTGTGAGAGGTCGCCCGCGCCTTTGGGCGGAAAAATTTCAAATGAGAAGGTCGGCTTGTCAAGTTTAAAAAAATTTTTCATCTATACGGCTCCTGTATAAAAATATAAAATATTTTACGTTTTGCGGCGCGGGCGCGCCCGTTACGCCTTTAAAAATTCTTCCACGACGCGAGCCGCGCCCTCTTCTTCATTTGAAGGCGCTATGAGGTCGGCTGCCGCCTTTACCTCGTCCTTTGCGTTTCCCATAGCGATGCCTGTGCCGGCCCATTCAATCATCTCGATGTCGTTTATGCCGTCGCCTATGGCCGTCACGTTTTCGCGGGATATGCCGTAGTATTCCGCAACGCGCCGCAGCGCCGCAGCCTTGTTCACATCGGGATGCACCATCTCTATGAAGGCGCCCCACGAGGTGGCCTGATAGATGCGCGCGCCGAACTTATCACGGACCGTTTCGCACATTACCCGAAAGCCCGCCTTGTCAAAGCAGATGCCAAGCAGTTTCGATGAGTCCAGTCCGCAGTTCCAAAATTTTTCACCAAGCGCCGCGGCTGTAAGGCCGCATATATTTTCATAATATTTGCAGCGTTCGTCGTCCCTGTCGCGGACTATCAGTTTATCCTGAGAATATATCTGCACGTACCAGTCGTTTTCTTTGAAGAAGGAAAGTATCTCAGCGGTCAGCGCAGCGCCCAGGCTGCGCTCAAAGATGGTGGCGTCGGTGAGCGGGTCGCGGATCAGCGCGCCGTTGTAAAAGATGGAGGCGCTTTCGATGCCGATGTCGCGTATGTGTATCATGGCGGAGGGGTACATGCGCCCTGTGGCCGCGACTACGCGAATGCCGGCCAGCTGCGCGTTTTGCAGCGCTTTTTTCGTGCGCGCCGTAAGACGGCTTTGCGCGTCGAGCATGGTGCCGTCCATGTCGAGCGCTATCAGTTGAGGCCGCTTCACAGCGCCCACACCGCAAGCGACGCAAGCTCCGCCGCTACCGCGGCCGCGCCCAGAACGTCGCCGTTTACGCCGCCAAGACGCCGGTTCATTTGAACGGCCATCGCAAAACCTACGAAACCTGAAAGCGCGGCGCATATTGAAAAGTGGAAGATGGATACTGGCAGGAACGGAACGAGGCAGAGCGCCGCGGTAAAGAGGTCGTAGGAGGAAAAGGTGTCGACCCAGCCTTTGCCCATGCCTATCTCCCACGGATAATCGCCGAAGTAGGCGGCTGTGCATTCGGCAAAGCGCGAAGCGGCGCCCGCCGTTATGCAGGCGGCAAGGCGCGAACCGGGAGCAACGGAGGCAAGCAGCGAAGTCCAGAGGCCCAGCGCAAGTATGAGCGATGCTCCGCCGTAGGAGCCGAGCCTGCTGTCTTTCATCACCTCGCGAAGCGCGTCTCCGCTTCTGCCTGAGCCGATGCCGTCCCAGAGGTCTCCCCAACCGTCAAGGTGCAGCGCCCAGCCGATGAGGAAATAAAAAGCCGCCCCCACCCATGCAGAGGCAAGCGCGTTCATGCCAAAGAATGAGGCGGCCGCTACTACAAGTCCCGTCAAAAGGCCAAGCAGACCGCCCGCAAGAGGCGCTATGGCAAGCGCCCTGTTGCCGGCGGGCATCTCGTCGGGCCAAAACTCTTTTGGCAGCGGTATGCGCGATAACAAGGTCCAGATTACTACGAAGCGCGCCGCGAAGTCGCGTTTGAAACCTTTGTCGCGCAGCTCCGCGTCGAGCTGATCCGAATATTTGTGGAATTTCTCTTTGAAATTTTCTATTTTTGCTCACTCTCCGTTTTTATTCCGCCCTTTACCCAAAGCGGGCATCCGGCCACCACGAGGACTACGTTCTCCGCGCGCGACGCCACAAGCTGGTTGATGCGGCCCTGAAGGTCGCGGAACCTGCGTCCCATAAGATAGGGAGGCACGAGGCCGAAGCCGACCTCGTTGCTGACGGCGACGAGGCTTGCGTCGTCGCGCAGCGACGAGCAGAGCCGCTCGGTGAGGCCGGTTATTTTTTTCTCCGCGGCAAACCACGCCTCTTCGTCCTCAAACTCCGCCTCGGGGCTTGCCAGGTAGAGCCGCGTCAGCCACATCGTGAGACAGTCAAGCAGCAAAAAGCCCGACAGCTTTTCAACGGCGGACGGAAGATCCGAAGGCTCCCCCTCCCATGTGCGCCAATGGGCGGGGCGGCGCAGCTGATGCAGCTCGACGCGCTTTGCCATCTCGCCGTCGCGGCAGTCCGCCGTGGCGAGGTAGGTGACGGGCGCGCTCTGCGCAAGCGCGAGCTTCTCCGCAAAGGTGCTTTTGCCGCTTCTGGCTCCGCCAAGCACAAGCGTAATATTTTTCATAATTATAACCCGAAATCGACGTTCTTCAGCAGGTTTTCGAGCGTCTGCTCTACTACCTGCCCCTTCGCGTCGCCTCTTGTCTGGCTGTACCCCGGCCCGACGGGTATCTCAAATTTAAACTTGAAGGTAGTGTTGCCGTTGTTGGTCAGGCTTTTTTCGTCCGGATCGCTCTGGTTCGTCGGTATCGCCTCTTTCGCGGAGGTCTGGTTGACCGCCTTTTCAACTTTTACATTAAAGAACTGTGGGTGCTCGACCGTGCCGCCTATGTTGAAAGTGACGAAACGGAATTCGTTCTTTGCAAAGCCGCTGAGCACGCCGCCCAGCACGTTCTGCAGCAGCTCGCCTTTGTCCAGCGTGCCGGCCGTCATATCAATGCCCGCGTTGAGAAGCCCCTGGAAGGCTCCGATGAACGAGTTCAGCGCGCGGATGTTGACCTTGCCCATCGAAAAGAGCGAGATGTTGCCCTTGTTGCCGATGAAGCCGTCAAGCATCACATAGCGGTAGACTGGGTCTCCCTTGGGGGCCGTCGCCTGGCTGCCCGGCAGCAGGTTTATATCGCCGCCGTCGTAGGTGAAGGTGCCGCGTATAGATTCAAAGAGCAGCGGCTTGCCGCCCGTGAATTTCTTCGCCGCCTCCACCGCGTCAAAGCTTGTTATATCTCCGTTATGCAGATAGACCGCGCCGCCCGCCCTTATTGTCGAGGCACGGCCTATCTCTCCGCCGCCGCGCACCTTGAGATCGCCCTTGCCTGTGACGTTTCCTTTGAGCCGAGGCGCGGCCTGCTTTATAAGCTGGTTTATATCGGTGCTCATGACGGTGAGGTTGCCTCCCCAAACGTTGTTCTTCAAGTCGAAGCCGACTCCGCCTGCAAGTGTGCCGCCGTTTAACCCGGCCTTCAGATCTTCTATCATCGCGTAGTTGTTTGAGACGAAGAACGGCGCTTTCACGTTGTCAAAGCGTATTCCCATGATTCGCATACGCGGCGAGGAGAAGGCGCCTTTGCCGGTTATCTCCTTCAGCTTGCCCTTGCCGCTCATATCGAAGTCCGCGATTCCGCCAAAACGCCGCTTGAAGCCCTCCGGCAGATAGGAGCCGAACTGACGCAGCTCTATGTCGTCGCCCTTTACGTTGAAATCGCCGTACCATTCCTTGTCCTTGTCATAGAAACGGCCGTAGGCCTTGAATGTGCCTCCCTGAATGAGGGCGTTTGCCTCGCTTACGACGACCTCCGCGAGGCTGCCGTGGAACTTTGTGTCAAGAATCGGCAGCATGAAGCCGCGGCAGCGGATCGGCGCAACGCGCGCCTCTCCTTTGAACTTCGGGTCGCCGACCGTGCCCGTCACCTTCATTTTTCCGGCAATCAGCCCCTGTATTGAGCGAATGTCCGGCAGGTGGCGGCGCAGCAGTTCGTAGACGTTGAGCTTTTCCGTCGTTACATCGAGGGCAAGAGCTGCTTTCGTAAATTTTTCACCTTTTGCCGGCATCGAGATGGCGCCCGCGACCGTCGTTGCGCCTCCAAGGAATTTTCCGCGCACGCCCGTCACGGTGATGGTCCTTCGGTTTCCCGAAAGCGCGCCCTTTGCGTCCACGACGCGGAAGTCGCGCCACTGAGCTGACGGCGCCGTAAAGTCAGCGCCCCATTCAAGCGCGCCGTCCGCGTCCGACCCGGCGGTCACAGCGCCCGTCACGGCGCCCGATATTTGTTCATCCATCTTCAGAAGGCCGTTGAGCGCGGCCAAGTCCACGCCCGTCACTTTTCCGCCGAGCTTCCACGAAGCAGGGCTTTTGCCGCCGTCGGCCCGACGCGCAGGCAGAGTGACGTTGCATGTAAGAAGCGCGCGGCCGCCTCCCGCCGTCACGTCCACCTGCGAAAGGTAGAGCTTGCCGGCGGCGTAGGCCAGTTTAAGCGAGAAGTTCGATATGCGCAGGTCACGGAATTTGCCGCCCGACGCACGGACGTCCGCCGCAACGACCGGGGCGGCCGCCGTGCCGGTAAGCCTCCATTTGCCGGAGGCTGCGCCTTCTATTTCCATAGACTTAAAAAACGGCACAAGGTCGTAAAAACGCGTCAGCACAACGCCGCGCGCGGAGCCTTGGAATTTAAGTCCCTGGTCGGACGAAGTTGTTAAGTTCGCTATGCCCGAGGCCGTGAGCTGCGCCCCGTTCCATTGGGCGGAGGCCTTTACAAGCTCCGCTTTTTTATCCGCCATGTTATAGGCGCCGTTCGCTTTGATATTTAGGATCTTTCCTATCTTCTGCGCCTCAACGAGCGGAGACGAAGCCTCCGCAGTTATGCGCCACTTCCCGTAAAGCCCGCGGCAGGCGGCCTTTACGCTGACCGTGCCCGCGGCCTTCATCTTCGGCGGCTCGGGCAGACATTTTAAGACCTTCTCTATCGGATAGCCGTCAGTGGAAAAAACCATGTCGGTCGGTATCTTGTCTCCGAGGGAGATACGGCCGGAAAGCGACGCGCGCCTGCCGTCGGCCATAGCCGTCAGGTTTATGAGGCCAGCCGGCTGTCCGTTGAAGACGGCGCTGCCGGAAAGCCCCTTAAGCGCTATATCCTTGTAGCTGACATCTGACGCGCCTATGTCTACACGGCCAGAAAGCGCGTTGAGCGGCCCTTTTATGTCCGCTTTGAGCGACGAGACTCCGCCTTTGAAAAAGAGCGCCCTGCCGTGCGTCTGCTTTTCAAGACGCTCGCTCCAGTCAGCGAATTTAAGGTTTTTCACGTCGGCGGCAAGTTCAAGATAGGTGTCGTCCGACCTCTTTTCGATGGACAGATTTCCAGTGAGCGTCGAGTTGAAGATGCGCCCCTTATCCACGACGAGCTTTATCCTTCCCGGCGCGCAGTCCCATTCCGTGTCAAGCTGTTCAAGCGGGATGCCGCGAATGACGGCGTTCTGCAAAAGCCCCTTTCCCCTCGAGGTGAAGGCCTTCGCGTCTCCCGCAAAGGTGGCGCTGCCGGAGAGCATCCCGACTACGCCGTATTTTTCAAGCTGAGGCACAAGCTCCGCCACGTCCGTCAGGTTGAGCTGGTTTATCGCGACTGAAACGTCCACCGACGGATAGACCGCGCCCGTCACCTGCGCCGTGCCTCCGGCCAGCTTCACAGAAAAATCCTTCGTCGTCCACTTGCCGTAGATTTTTTCCGCGACGCCCTTAACAGCAAAGGGCTTGCCGGAAACGGCTCCGTTCAGATCCAGATTGTAGTAAAAAGAGCTGTCTATATAGACGTGGCTCGGTTCAAATTTTATGTCGCCCCATTTGGTGCGCAGCGTGCTGTCGCTTATGAGCACGGCGTCTATCGGAATATCAGTCGGCTTGTCAGATTCTTTTTTCGACTTCGGCAGCAGGTCCATCAGAGAATCAAGAGAGGCGTCCACGCCGTTTAGCCCTATCAGAGAAACGCGCGGTTTGCCGCGCAGAAGGCTCGGCATAGAAATGTCCACGCCGATATTTTTTACAAAGAGCAGCCTGTCTCCAGAACGCGTTATCTCAACGTTCGACGCCGTGAAGCCCGTCACGGGGTTTCCGGCAAGGGGAGACATCGTGAGCTTTGCGGAAAGCACCTTCTCAGCCTCAGCCTGCACCTTCGACTGCACCAGCTCGCCTAAAAAATTAGTGTGAGAGAGCACCTGCAGCAGAGCAAAAATAATAAGCGCAAATACCAACAGCCCAACGAGCCACCGCACAAGCCTAGGCCGCCCCGCGCCGTTTTTACGGCGCTTAGGCGCGGCAGCCGTGCCGTCCCCCGCGTCCGGTCTATTTATCGCAGTTGTTTCAATATCCTTCTCAGTCATATCTATCCCGCCTTACCTTATCGCCTTAGCACACCACATCCTGCGTCTCACAGTTTGAGACACAGAATGATTTTATCACGTAACCGCCGCTTTTAATCGTAATAAACGCACAAAAGAGCAAAGACGGCTTGTCGTCCCGCAGCTTCACTTACGCTTTTCGCACTGCCGGGGCTTCCAATGCCGCGCTGCGGACAACTGGCTGGTTATCATATACAATATTATAATTGCTGCGCATTTGGGGGTATTCTTATTGGGCTCTTTAAAAAAGAACATCTGTTATTGGCTGGCCGCCGCCGCGACTATAATATGGAGCATCACCTTTGTTTCCACAAAACTTCTGCTGGGTCATCTTTCTCCAACCGAGATACTCTTTTACAGGATAATCATAGCCTATCTCATTTTTTTTGCCATGTATCCACGCAGAATAAAGTTTGGGACATTGCGGGAAGAGTGCGTTTTTGCTATGGCGGGCGTGTTGGGGATATCGCTCTACTTCATGTGCGAGAACTTCGCGCTCCTCTACGGCACAGCGTCAAATGTAGCTCTGCTGGTCTCGACAGCGCCCATGCTTACCGGAGTTGTTGCCCATTTTTGCACAAAAAATGAAAAAATGACAAAAACTTTCGCCATTGGGAGCCTCTTCTGCCTTATGGGGGCATTTCTGATCGTCTTCAATGGTCATTTTATTTTGAAGCTCAATCCTCTTGGTGATTTGATCTCTCTTGCGGCAGCCCTTTCCTTCGCCTTTTACTCCCTCATAATAAGAAATATAAACAGAGACCTGAGCCTCATCGTCATTACACGCAAAACCTTTTTTTATGCGCTTTTGTCAATGCTGCCCCTTACGCTGACCCAGCTCATCCAATGGCGGCCGGACGCCCTCTTTAGCTGGGAAGTGTGGGCAAACCTGCTCTTTCTCGGCGCATTCGCCTCAGCTTTCTGCACATGGGCATGGAGCAAGGTAATATGGGCGCTGGGCGCCGTGAGGGCAAACAACCTCATCTATCTGACGCCGCCTCTGGTAATGATCAACGCCGCGATAATACTGCACGAACGGATCACGGTATTTGCAGTGGCGGGAGGGCTTTTAACTCTCATGGGCGTATATATTTCTCAAAAGGACAAAAAATAAGGAGACTGCGTTTTGCGACAGCCTCCTTTCTCTTGCCTGGGCTTTGCCATAGCCTTTAGAGCAGTTTTTCTACCTTCACCTGCACAGATTTGAGCACGGGAAACCCTGAAATGGGATCTGAGACGTCATCATAGGTTATATCGTTGACATTCTCATCGACAAAGCCGTGCGTATGCTGCATAGAACCCCTGAATATCTCCTTTGCGTCCATCACCTGAACAGTCGTCTCAAAGCTGCCTATACGTGAAGAGACTCGCACGCGGTCCCCGTCTCTTACCTTCAGCTCAGCCGCGTCGTCTGGGTGCATTTCAAGATGCGCGTGCGGCTCCGCCTTGTATAGCTGCGGGATGTTGCGGTATCTCCCGTGGAAAAATTTCTGTTTCCTTGCCCCTGTAGAGAGCAGGATTGGATATTCCGGATCAGGATTGGCAAGATGGTATGGCGGGTGGTACTGCGGAAGTCCGTCGATGCCGGGTATCTTTTTAGCTTCGAGATGGGCGCTGTAAAATTCAACTTTGCCCGTTGGCGTGCTGAAGAATCGAGTTTCTTCGGCGCTCTGCTTTATCTTATGCTTTTCATACGGGTTCTCTCCAAATATAAAACCTCCCGGCGCGGTATGAAGGTCTTCCGTTGTGAATCCGGTGGGAGCCAGCAGCCACTCGTTCAGCTCATGGTCGTCTTTCCATGGGAAGTATTGGCCGGCGTTCATTCTCTCCGCAAGCCCTTTGATAAATTCATATTCCGTCTGAAGCCCGTAGTCCAGATATTTACCGGTGATAAAGGCCGCCCTTTTTGTGCCGTTGAAAAACATTTCTTCCCTTTCAAGGTATGAGGCGGCAGGTATGACGTAATCGGCCATTTTCGCCGTTTCAGTCATAAAAAGATCTTTTACGACGAGCAGATCAAGGCTTGAGAGCGCCTTCGTCACCTTACCGGAGTTTGCGTTTGTAAGTACAGGGTTTGCCGCCGTCATCACAAGACCTTTGAAGGGGTACGGTTCGCCGCTTATGATCTGATCCATTAACATCCCCGTGTGACACTCGCGGCGCATCTCGTAGAGTACGGGAAAACGTTTTGCGCCTATTGGATCAAGTTCAGTAAGGGGTTTTTCATTATACAAGGTGAGGTCTGGCATCCCGAAATCCATCGGTATGCGCATCCCTCCCTTGCGGTCGGTAGCCCCGGAGAGCGCGTCAACCATCGTTATCGTCCTGATATTGTTCACGCCGTTGATCTGATGCTCCAGCCCGCAGCCAGCCCAACTCGCAAGACGCGGACGGGCCTTGGCTATCTCGTCCACAACCTGCATGAGCACTTCGGGCTTTACGCCGGTTATTTCATATACGCGTTCCGGCGTGAAGGACTTGCAGTATTCGGCGACTTTATCGTAACCAACGGTAAAGTCATCAATAAACTTGTGGTCGATCTCGTCACGTTCTATCATCTCACGGATTATTCCCCAAGCGAGAGCGCCGTCCGTCCCTGGCCGTATCTGAATATAGATGTCCGCCTGGCGGGCGATTTCAGTGTAGCGCGTATCTACGACCATCAGCTTAGCGCCTCTTTCGCGCCCCTCGTTGATCGCCTGCATCCAATGTGAGTGGGAAAGCGGAGCGTTAGTACCCCAGTTTATGATAAGGTCTGCGTTTGCGTAGTCCGCAAGGGGCCAACATCCGTAAACCAGATAGAAGGCTATATGACGCGAAGCGTAGCACTGCGTGTCGTTTGAAAAATAATTGGGCGTGCCTACAGCGTGGGCGAAGCGGCGCGCAAGATTTTCCTGCTGCGCAAAGTCTATGCCCTCGCCCTTCCATATCCCTATGGAGTTATCTCCATATTTTTTTTGTATCAGAAGGAGCTTCTCCGCTATCTCGTCCATCGCCTGGTCAAGTTCTATCTCTTTAAAACTGCCGTCCGGCTGGCGTTTCTGCGGTTTGTAGAGACGGTCTGGCAGGTTGAGCCACGTGGCGGCGGAACTGCCTTTGATACATACGCGCCCTTTGTTGAAAATATGATTGGGGTTGCCTTCGATCTCAACGACTTTATTGTCTTCTATGTGCGCCTTTATGCCGCAGAGCGTCCCGCACATGCGGCAGGTAGTTTCGACTGTTTTTTTATTTGTCATCTTTCTTTGCCTCCTTGTGGAAACAATTTTCCTTCATCTGCTTCAACAGTTGTAAATCTGCTTTTCTGCGGGACCTCTTTGTGTAATCCTCTACCTCTTCAAAGTTCAGGGCACCGGCGACACAATGGCCGACGCAGCGCGGACGCCCCCCGCAGAGATCGCACTTGCGGCTCACCTGAAGCTCCGCGTCAAAGTGTATGTTGCCGTATGGGCACGCAAGGATGCACATCTTGCATCCGGCGCATTTTTCCTGTTGTATTACAACCGCGTTGGTCGAGGGGTCGCGCGTGATGGCGCCTGAAGGGCAGACCGCCATACACCAAGGCTCTTCGCAATGAAGGCAGGTCATGGGAATGACCGCGTGTTCGTCTATGTAGTGATTGACTTTGATCATGGATTCTTCCCGCTCACAGGTGTTTTTTGAATTCATAAAGGCGCAGGCCAGCTCGCAGTTTCTACATCCAACGCATTTTGACCTGTCCATGGTAATTACTTTCATCATAGAACCTCCCCGATCTTACCTTTCAAAGTATCTGATGTTGAGAAACGCGTCCAGCTTCGTCGGGGAGCATTCCACGGCGAGGTGTTTTCTAATAATGGGGCGCAGACGTCCGAACATGCTGACCGCCTCGGCAACGCCAACCAGGCATATCCCGACGATGAGGCCGTCTTTATAGCAGAGCTTGCAGTAGCCTTTTCCCGCCTCCGCGTCATATACGTAGGATTCGTCTATATCCTTGCTGTTGAACTTACCCATTGAGGCTACCGTCACATTGAACATGTGCGTTACATTCATGTTCAGGCTGCCGTCGTAACTGATATTTTTCCCCGCCATATTCGAGCCGGCTACAGCTCCCATTTCGACCGCTGTGGGCCACAGGGCGTGCGTGACGTGTTCGTCTCCAAAGGCGGAGGGGCCTGCCGCCGCGTCTCCCGCGGCAAATACGTCTGGAACGTTTGTGCGCATGAAGGAGTCCACTGGGATGGTGCGTCCAAACTCAACGCCGCTTCCCTTTAAGAAATCTATATTTGCGCCGACTCCGGCGCCTACAATTATAAGATCCGAATCTATCTCGCCGCCGTCTTTCAACAGGATACGAAAACTGCCGTCATCATTCTTAATTATTTCGTTTGTAATTGTAGAGGTGAACACCTTGACGCCGAATTTTTCCATCTGCTCCGCCATAAGAGCGCTACCTCGTTCGTCAAGCACAAGCGGCATGAGCCTGTCGGCTATCTCCACAAGCGTCACGTCAAGGCCGCGAGATCGCGCGGACCAGGCCGCTTGAAGAGAAACAAAACCGGAACCTATGATGAGCACATGTCTTTTTTCTTTAAAAGCTTCAATGAGGGCATCTAAATCTTTTCTGGTCCACAGGTGGTGTATGCCCTCCTGCTCCACTCCTTTGACCGGAGGCCAGAGCGCCCTTGAGCCGCTTGCTATCAGCAGCTTATCGTATGGTAGGACGCCGCTTCTGGCAAGAGATATCTCTTTCGACGCGTCATTCAGCGAAAGCACCTCGTCCTCAACATAATTTACCCCAAGCTCTTCAAATCTTTCCGCATAAGGCAAAAATAATTTATCGTATGACAGCTTGCCACGCAGAACATACGGCAGAAGCACCCTTGAATAGGCCGCTCCTCCCTCTTTTGATATTACTGTGATACGGCTTTGCTTATCATATTTTCTAAAGGCCCTGACCGCCGCCAGGCCCGCCGCACCATTTCCGATAATGACTGTATGCAATAACATCGCCCCTTCCGAAGCCGATATTGGTTGTCTATGAGCCGCTGCACCCCGATTATAACAACACCGTTCTCTCCTTGAGTATATGTCGGACTACAGTATTAAATGCCAATTACTGTAGTCATTCACATATATCATTCCACAGATGCGCCGCCGTTAGGGCGCGGTCAATATCGGCGTCTAAGAATAGAATTGACACAGGACCAACCCGACGGCTGGTCCTGGTATTTACCAAACTATAGAGCAAAGCGGAGGCTGCGCGACGATCTTACGCCTGCGCGCCAACGGCGCGTCCCTTTTTGAACACCGCTTGAAGATTGTGCTGTAAAGCTGTGATGTCCTCAAGCGGATTTTTTTCGAGGATGAGGAAATCCGCGTACTTTCCGCCTTCAAGCGTCCCGTAGTTTTGAGAAACGCCCAGCATCTGAGCCGCGCTCTTTGTTGACGCAACGATGGCCTCCATCGCCGTCATTCCGTAAAGAGACATATGTTCCAGCTCGGCCGCCGTCTTATCGTGGCCAACCCACGGCACGCCAGCGTCTGTGCCCATTGCTATCTTGACTCCCGCCTTCAGGCAGAGGCGGAAAGATTCTATGACCGACTGATATTGTTTCTCAACTTCCTCGCGGTCGTATTCCTTGAAAAAGGCCGCAAGCGTAGGCACAAGCCAGACGCCGCGCTTTGCCATCTCGTCCGCGAGCGCCTTCGCCTCGTCGCTCTCCGGCTCTCTGAACTGTCCGTGCTCAATGGTGTCCACTCCGTTCATGACGGAATTATAAACGCCCGCGAAACCGCAGCAGTGCGCCGCTACCATCTTTCCCATCTTGTGCGCCTCATCCGTGGAGGCCTTTATCTCTTCGGGCGACATGTAGATTGTGTCCGCTATTATCGAATGATTGACGCGCATTTTCGGGCGAGCATAGCCCGCTGTCGCCATTATTTTTATGAGATCGGCTCCTCCACGTATTTGACTCCGCACTCCGTGGATAAACGCCTGCGGTCCGTCGCAGACCATGCTGAAATCTTCGCCGTGTCCTCCCGTTATGGTGAGCGGATTACGCGCGCATATCATTTCAGGTCCTTCGACACGCCCTTCGTCTACATATCCTCTGAACTGCATATCCAAATCAAAGACGCCGCCAAGGTCGCGCGCGTAGGTAACGCCGGAGCGGAGCATTTTTTTCATATTGCTCTGGATGTCCAGACAAAGCCCGGACAAAGGCTGTTGTATGCAAGCGTTCCGCTCCCATGTGTATGGTTCCATGAAAAAGTGTACGTGTCCGTTTATCAAACCAGGCATGATAGTTTTGCCCGTACAGTCTACAGCTTCAGCCTCTTCGCAGCCGCAAAACTCACGCGCTTCGCCGACCGCTGTGATTCTGTCATCGTCTACCAGCAGCGCCCCGTTTTGGAGGGGTTTCCCGCCGTTTCCATCAATGATCGTCGCATTAGTGTATATTTTCTTCGTCATTTCACCCAGCTCCTTGATATTATTAGAATGGACCCCAGTTCATAGCCTGGGCAATGGATAAAACTATCATACCGACAACAAGGTTGCTTAAGAATATCTTCGCGGCAAATTTAAGCCAGTTGATATATGAAACCTTGGCGATGCCGATGCTTATAAGCATTTGCATACCTGTTATCCAGAACATGTTTGAAAGCCCGTCTCCTATTTGATAGGCAAGAACGGCGACCTGACGGTTTACGCCAAGCAGATCTGAAATCGGAACCATCAGGGGCATCATGACGACCGCCTGGGCAGAACCCGAACTTATGAAGAAATTAACGCACGTTTGGACTATTGCCATCAGAGGGGCGCATACCAACGGAGAGAAATCTTTCAGCGGAAGAGCCATATAATAAACTATGCTGTCCAGGATTTTTCCAGAGCTTAAGACAGAATTGATAGCTGTGGCAAAACCGACCAGCAGGCACGGGAGCACCATTTCTTTAACTCCTGAAACAAATTCGCCGGCAATTTCGTTGGGAGACTTTTTATCGGCCACTCCAGACAGGATCCCCATCACCAGAAATACTGTCGCGCATTGCGCCATCCAGAAGTTCAAGAAAGAGGTCCCATATATGAGCAACGCTATTGATGCGATAAATATGACAAGGACTCTTTTATGGGCGGATGTAAAGGTCGCCTGAGACAGACCATCCGATTTTGGCGGTTCGTAGCTTCCGCGGTCACACAGGCTGGCGGACGGGTCCTCCTTTACCCGATTTGCGTATTTGATGATAAAGAAAGAGCTTATCCCAAGATAAATCAACATCAGCGCAATGCGCACGCCAGCTCCTGAGGTAAACGGCAGTCCTGCTATGCCCTGCGCTATCCCCAAACTGAACGGGTTTATGTACGCCGCGCCATATCCAATATTACATCCAATAACTGGAATGGCGACGCCAACCAGCGGGTCATAGCCCATACGAACCATGAGGGCTATCAGGAATGGAACGAAGACTAAAGATTCCAGCGCCATACCGAAAGTACCGGCGCAGATTTCAAAGAAGGCGATCAATAATATTATTAAGAGCGTCTGCCCCTTCTCTGATTTAACTTTTGATACAAACCATATCATCAAAGAAGAGATAGCGCCGGTGGAATTGACTATCCCAAAGGCTCCGCCGACAAGAAAAAGAAACGCAATGATAGAGGCGGAGTTTATTATTCCGTTGTTTATGGAGGTCATGAAACTGGCAAAAGTCGCAGGAACGGCGTCTACTCTGTGAAAAGTTCCCGATACAACGATAGTTCTGCCAGTATTGGGATCAGCCGCCCGTTCAAATTCTCCGGCGGGAATAAGATGAGTCAGAACCGCCGCTAAAAAAATAAGCGAGAATATCAGTACAAGCGGGTGAAGAGAGCTTATCAAACGTGTGACCTTCGAAGTCTTTTCCATGGAAGATACCTCCTCTTTATATATCCTATCCAATCTCCGCATCTACATTATTGCCAAAAATCCCCCCCGCCTGCGACATAGGATCAGGTTGCGGCGTGAATATCTCTCAGCCAGATCAAAACTCTGCGTCGGGGCCAGAAAACTTCTGCAAGTAATGTATTTCAGAGATTTATAAGATATGGAGAGTATAAACCAAGGAAAGCATCATGACAGTATACAGCCATACAATAAAAAGTTTCCTTTTATGTAGGTATCCACATTTTCTCTTTTAGGCAAAAACATTCTTTAT
Organism: Cloacibacillus sp.; assembly: GCA_036655895.1. Taxonomy (NCBI): domain Bacteria; kingdom Thermotogati; phylum Synergistota; class Synergistia; order Synergistales; family Synergistaceae; genus Cloacibacillus; species Cloacibacillus sp. The sequence goes on from JAVVPF010000011.1 coordinate 29,281, forward strand.
CTTATCTTTTAGAGCTTAGTTATTAGGTCTGTATATACTAATCCGTACATGATGCTTGCCGCCTGAATATCGAACCAATCCATCGGATTTTCAAAATCGTACCCGAGAAGGTCTTCTGTCTTTTTTATCCTTTGGTAGAGTGTGTTAGGGTGAATATTAAGCTTCGCGGAAACGTATCTGATTGATTTATTGAAGCGCGCATAATAGAAGAGAGTTCGGAGCAAATCTGTATCCCTGCTTTTGTCATATTCCTCAACCGGCCCAAGGATATCTTCCAGATAAGCTTCTATGTCCTCTTTTTTTTGCGTCAAAAGAAGGCGCAGCACTCCCATATCAAGATAGTTCGCGCTTTTTCTGTGAATGAAGTATTTGTTTATTATAGTAAGGCACTGGTTGGCTTCCCAGTAACATTTTCTGACGTTATATATCGTCTCATATATTCGGCTGCCGCTTACCGTCAGTTCCGGTTTTTGAGCCGTTATGGATTTTATCAGATCATTGACTATATTATTGTATCTGCGCGTGCTGCATTCTGGGGTGCTACACGACGCGATAATGCAGATGTCATTATATTCGGGGACGATGATGTTCCCTTCTGTTTTTCCCTTTATGGTTTCTTCAAGTGAGCGGACAAGAGATATTCCATCCTGTTTTTCACAGTAGTCAAGATGATTGACGACATCCGGGACGGAGACCAGCAGTACAAAAAAGCTGCTGCTTTTTTCCAGTCCGAGCATTTTTACCTTCGTCAACAGACTGCTGTCACGCTTACCCGACAATATGCCGGTCAGAAGTTCGCTTTTCAGGTTTCTGTTATATTCATTCACAGAAGCTTTTTTTAGCCATACGAGCGAAAGATAAAACACAAGCGTCTCTATTATCACCCATGTTTTTTTGGAGATGAGTTCGTTCGGCGCCCAAATGGCTAAGATGCCGCGCGTCATCCCGCCATACTGCACTTTGATAAAATAGACGACTTTATCGCCCTGCACCAGACATTGACGCCTTTTTTGCGGCGCACCTTGGCGGATAGCATCCATTATATTCACTGGGAGGAAGTAATCCTCTGCGTCATCCGTGCAGCTGAGTCTTTCAAGGAACATATTATATAAGGCCATCGGAAGCGAAATATATGAAGATGCCAGCTTGAGCATTTCGGAAAATTCCTGTCCCTTGAAGAATACTGCGCTGAAAGCCGCCGACACAACGCCGGAATAGAGCTGCATATCAGCATCGCGTTCAAGGACGCCCTCTATCAGGGAAAGCTCCTCCTGCATATGTACGTTTTCATTATTTAAACGCTCAAACTTGCAGTGAAGCGCGACTATTTGAGCCATGCCCTCCACATAGTCAAGATTGCGTTGGGAGAAGGTATCCTTTGGAGAAAAATTTAAGAGCATTATCACTCCGTATGTGTGCTCCTCCAGCAATATTGGCACCGTGATTATCGACGAGGGAAAGGGCGACTGGTTGCCCTTGTCAAGCCGCATCAATTCCACCAGCAGCTCCACATCGCCGGCAACGCCCTTTATCTCATACGGGTTTGATATGAGCCGGCTCTGGCCGGTGGAAAAGACTCCGCCGCAAAGCCCCTCCGAGGCAAGCAGTTGATGGCTGCCTTTTACGTTGCGTTCAAATCCATACGCATGTTCTATACGCAGACATTGCTGCTCTGCATCATAGGCATATATAAGCATGGCTTTCGCGGCGGGCATCTCAGCCTCCATTTGCGAAAACAAAAATTTATAAAAATCGGGCGAGTTGAAATGGCTGAAAAGGACCTTGGCTTTATCAAACATCTCTGTCATTTTTTTAGTTTCCATAAAAGAGGCACCTCTTATATATATTTCTACATATCTTAGCCTGTTTATATATAAACGCACACATTGTGAACTAAGTTCAGAGATTATAGAATGATTATATCATGATAAATAAGACTTTTGCGCAAAATACTATGCAGCTTGTTTTAGTTTAACCAATTAAAATCTAGTTGAAGGAGATGTGCGTTTATGTCAGAATCAACCAATAAGCTCCCTAGTTTTGGCTCGTCGCTTCTTTCTTTGGTAGTGATAGTCGCCATATTGATGGTGGGTATATTGACGCTGCATGTGGATTTACACATATTGCTGATATTGGGGCTTCTTTCAACAATACTTATTGCCATGTCGCAGGGGTTCAGTTTTGAAAAACTTTCCGGCGCAATGGCCGGAGGCGTTACGAGAGGCCTGCCGGCAATGTTTATCTTTATTCTTATTGGCGTGCTCATCGGTTCATGGATCTCAGCCGGAACGGTTCCGGCTCTTATGTACTATGGCTTAAAGTTGATATCCCCAGCCATTTTCCTGCCTATGGCCTTCCTGCTCTGCTCGCTCACTTCTCTCTGCACCGGTACATCATGGGGCACGGCGGGAACCATGGGAGTGGCTATGATGGGAATGGGGATGGGACTTGGAATGCCGGCCTCCTGGGTTGCAGGCGCGGTTGTATCCGGCGCTGTATTCGGCGACAAGATGTCTCCCATTTCAGACACAACGGTCCTTGCCTCCGTCACAGCTGGCGCCGGGCTGTATGACCACATTAAAGCCATGCTATACACTACTATACCGGCATTCATCATAGCTCTCGCTCTTTATGTCGTGCTCGGCCTGCAGTACGCAAGCGGAGAACTCAACCTCAAAGATGTGGAGCTTATCACCTCGACGCTTGAAAAGACCTTTAATTTAAATCCGCTGGTGATGATCCCATTCTTCGTGCTGCTTGCCTTAAGTCTTATGAAGGTTCCCGCGACTGCGGCTATGTTTATCGGCGCGCTGACAGGCTCGCTTGTTGGGATGCTTTTCCAAGGACTCTCGTTCGCGCAGGTACTGACCGCGATGAACTACGGCTACTCACACTCCACCAACGTGGCGCTTGTTGACAAGATCCTCATGCGCGGCGGCATCCAGAGCATGATGTGGACCTTCTCTCTATCGTTCCTTGCTCTTTCCTTAGGCGGCGTACTTGAAGAAGCAGGGTTCCTCAAAGTGCTCATCAGCGGAGTGATGAATAGGATCCACAGCGCTGGCGCGCTTGTTTTGACTGTAATCGTTTCCTGCACTATCTCTACTGCCGCGATGGCTGAAGTTTACCTTGGCATCATCCTCAACGGCACGGTTTATAAAAAATGTTTCGAGGACAGAGGCCTGAAACCCGCCATGCTCAGCAGGCTCACAGAAGAGGGTTCGACATGCATGGGTTCAATGATACCGTGGACGACGATGGGAGCCTTTATCTCGGGCACACTCGGCGTTCCTACATGGGACTACGCGCCCTTTGCCTTCCTCAACTATCTGACGCCGCTCATCTCAATAATATTCGCCTATCTTGGAATGGCAATCTTCTGGAAGGGCTCTGAGAATAAACTGTTCTCGGGTAAAACCCCGCCGGTATCAAAATAGGAGTCAGTCAAAGCGATGCGTATCTTTGCAGTCAGCGGTTTCTCAAAGACCGGAAAAACTACGGTAACAGAGGCGCTTATCCGCTCTATTTCAGGACGCGGCCTGTTGGTGGCTACGATCAAGGACAGCGGCTGCAAAGATATCGCAATGGAGAACACGGGGTCGGACACGGGCCGTCAAAGAGCGGCGGGAGCCTCCGCCGCCGTACTTAGAACTCCAGAGGTCACATCCTTCGTTTACGGGAGACAGCTTACGCTTTGTGAGATACTTCCGTGTTTGAACTTCGACGTCGTGATTCTTGAAGGATTCAAGAAACTGGACATCCCCAAAATTGTAACAGCTTCGTCTATCGAAGAGGCCGCGTCACTTTGTACATCGCAGACATTCGCGCTTTCCGGCAAAGCCGCAGAGTGCTTGGGGCATCTTGAAGATATTCCGCTCTTAAACTGTTTTACTGAGGCGGATAAACTGACTGAGCTTGCGCTGCGGCGCGCCTGGGAAGATGTCGGCTTGGTGCTGGAGAAAGCGGAGGGATCATATTGAATGTTTCCGCCATCATCCTCGCCGGCGGGAAAAGCAGCCGTTTCGGCAGTGACAAAAGCCTTCTTAAGGTAGATGACAAGCTGCTCATAGAGCGCTCTATAGAAACGTGGGGGGACCTTTTTGCAGAGGTGGTCATTGTAAGCGACACTGGCAACAAATTTCTTATCCCAGGAGTCACGGAAACTAAGGACATCTACACAGAACGAGGCCCATTGGGCGGGGTCCACGCGGGGTTGACCGTTTCAAGCTGCAAGTGGTCTTTCGTAGCCGCCTGCGACATGCCCAGCATCAACAGAAACTTGATACTCAAACTCTTCGAGGCGACATCAGAAAACGTAAAAATAATACTCCCGCATCACGACGGAGTGATAGAACCTCTTTGCGCCCTATATCACGCAGACTGCCTTTCCTGCGCGGAAAAGATGCTGAGCGCAGACAGCAACTGCATCCTGGACATGTACGATATGCTTCCGACGATTTATTTAAAGAGTGAAAACTGCTTTTTCAACATCAATTATCAGGAAGACGCGGAAAAAATACACGAGATCCAATCAAATCTTTCAAAGAGATATAAACGAAGACTACATACTTTTTGTGGTGAAAAGGGGCTCAGACGGCAATGAACGACCTTCCGTTAAGGGGACTTGTTATAGGCAGAAAGTATGGCTCTGAAGATGAAGGCGCTACACACACATATTCAAAGCGTATTTTCGTAATAGGGGAATCAGAGCTCCGCCGCCTGGTGGAAGAGCGTGAACTGAATAAAAAATGGGGGTCATGCTGGCGGTGGAACCGATATTCGGCGCGTGAGGATCATGGCGTAGTCACCGACCATCGTTACGTCGCGGGCGGCCTTGATCTTAAAAAAGTGCTCGATAGGGCAGGCCTAAGCGAAGAAGAGAAAAACGGACAGCTTCTTTTCGCAGCCACAAACTACAAAGCCATCGTTGAACATCCCACTACGGCACGTTATTATTTTGACGGTAATCAACCCAAAAAAGAGGCCCCAGCGATGCTTGCACTGGAGAGCGTGAGAATAGCGGAGGACGGCAAGGCTCTTTCCGCGCGCAAATCTGGCATATATCCGCGGCTCATCTTCGGACAGAGGGGCGCGAGCGACATCAACCAATGTTCGTTTGTACGTGACCTCTGCCGCATCCAGCCTACGGACCTTCCGCCGGCCCTTGCTATATTGTCATCCTCAAAACCATGGGGCTCGTTCGCCTTGGCCGATTTGATAGCTATAGGCTGCGAAAAGAAAATTTACACGATCTCCGGGAACTCCTATCAATGCACCGGCATCGACCTGTTCTCGCTGCTGCACAGGTTAAAAATAAACGGGTGGAATATAGGCGTAAAAAATTCTAGCGGAGAACGCCTGACGCTTGATTCCATAAAAAAAGAGCGGTACATGTTGGCGTGGCATTCAGAGGACTGCGCAAACGGTATGCCGCAGACGAACAACACCGATTTAAAATTATACGGCGACGGAGTCGTCATAGACGACATATCCGCGCTGGAGTTTTCTCCTATAGAGACAACGATTGCAATCGGCAAACGGCCTCAATATAAGAAAAAGCCTTGGCAAAGGGAAGAGGACATCTCTCGAGCCTCGTTCTACTGTGCGGTCGAGTGGAACGGCGGCATGCTATATTATAATTTTTCTGCGGAAGAACTCTGTGAAAATTACAACCTATGCGAACAAAACTATTCTTACGAAGATCACGGCATATTCAAAACTGTTGTCTGCCGGGGGATCCTGATTTCTGAAATCATAAGCAGCCTCTGCGGCGAAGACGGCAATACGCTTGATATCCCGGACGGATGGAAGATGCAGTATCTTGAAAATGACGGTTATCACGCAAACACGCCCACATATATCGACAGCATCCTTGACGTGAGGGGCCAGTGCCGTCCCGTCTTGACCTTTGAGAAAAAAGAAACCTTCGCCGCGCCCGACGAACTTCATCAGAACGAGAAGGATTTTTCTCAGCTTGCCGCGCCATGCGTGTACAGATGCGCTGTCTCTGCAAATGAGGCTGCCGTAAAGGGTCTGCTTGGCGTCGTCATAAGGGAGAGAGCGTCTGCAATAAAGCTGGTAGGCTACACCCTGAAGCTTTTAAACGCCGATAAAAATAACGCCGTTATTCGTACAAGCCGCGTCAAGGGAGTATTCGAGGGCATGACGGTAGGCGTAAGCGCACCCCACATCGCGCGTTTTACTACGCTTTCGCCTAAGTCGGCCGCCGTCTACATAAATGCAAACGCGGAAGTCAATTTTAGGTATACGGAAGAACCATTTACAGAATTGATCATAAACGGCAGTCCAAAACCTATCCGCGTAAGCGATCTCAGCGACGAGGCGACGGTAATTCCGGCGTCGCTTGAAGAGGTGACGGCGATGCTAGCCTCCGGAGAGGCGTGCGAGATAACCGAAAACCGCAGGACAAGCAGTAAGCCGATAAGAAACCTATACATAGACACGCGTGATATCGCGGACCACACAACCCCGTTTGGGTACGAACTCTATCTGCTCTACAGATACGAAGGATGGTTCATAACGGCGCTGCTGCGGAGACTGGGGATAGCGGCGTCGCACTGCACCGTAAAAATTTCGCCGGACGGCGCTCCTATCTCGGAGCTCAACAACTGCTTTATCGCCTACAGCCGCAGTGAAAGCAAAGGCGTCCCATACAATACCGCCGTCTATAAAAGACGTGTAAAAGAATACGAACGCCCCGTTCTGATAGACAGCTCCAACGGAAAAATCATCGCCTCCTGCGTTGAGAAACTGTACATAGAACACTAAGCCAGCGATTTCTTAAAATCCACACAAGTTCCTATATCTTTATCTAAATCAAGTCCGGCCGTACCGCAGAGTCTGCGGCACGCCCGGACTTGATTTTATACTCATTATTTCCAGCGGTGCTTAATAATTCCAACTGGACTTGTTCAAAATTTTTATATATGCAGAATGATACCATTCTTTATTTTCACTAAAAAACAACCTTGCAAACTCATGCGGCGGCGTGAGACCGGCCTCCAAAAGAGACCACTTTACCCAGTACAGTATCCCCTTCCAGACAGGACGCATTATTTTCTTTACAAGTTTATCCGCGCTGTTCCAGTAATCTTCCGCCAGCTGCCAGTCATCATTTTTTGCACTCAAATACCCCAACAGTATTAAAGTGATAGCTCCATTTTGTAAGACGCCGAAATGCTCACGGCTAGAGCCAATGATATTGTTGAAACGCTCCGTTCTGATAAGTATCTCCTCGGCCTCTTTGTCTCTCCCAAGACGAATAAGGCAATATCCAGCCTTTGTCAAAAAGAGAGACTGTCCTCGATGCAATATTAGAGATTCGCCCATATACATGCAATTTTTAAAATGGGAGAGAGCCTCGCTATAATTTTCCCTGGCTATATTGATATTGCCTTTTGTATGTTCGGCGGCGATAAGAGAGGTCGTGTAACTAACACCCTCCTCCTCAAGTTTTTCAAAGAGGCGGACAGACATGTCCAACAGCCTGACAGCTGCGTCGTAGCGGCATTCCATAAGTTGAAATGTTGCAAGAAATCTCAAAGCCGTTCCTATCCATAAATGATCGTGCTCCATCATTGCCAGTCTATAAACCTTCTTAGCATAGACACCCAACATTTTCGGATCGTCAGTTTCAACGGCAAGATAACAGAGCTGTTCACAGACGTTGATTATATTGGTGGAAGTTCCGTCCCTCAGCGCTTTTTTCAACACCTCTTCTAGGATCGTCCGCGCCTCTGTAAAATTTCCCTTCCAACAGTTATAGCCGGCGCCAATAATCAAAAGTTCTCTCTCCGCCCACAGCAGCCTTTCGTTACGGCCATGCGCCCGTATAAGGTTGTCCAACAGTGCGGAGGCGCCCTCTATATCATCCATAACATATCCGGTATCTCCAGTTGAAGGATTATAGCCCGTTATCTCTTGATCGCTCAGTACAGGGGAAATAACATGTGTGTGTTGAAAGTGGAACTTCAGCCGTTCAATTCTCCACATTAATTCCTCTTCCTTGAAAGACGCCTCAGAAGAATGATATATAAGCAGGGAATATTCCTGTTCCCCTCTAAAGCTCCTTGCTTGATCCTTTTTCAGATAATCAAGTATCTTCACATGAAGCGCTTTTTTCAGCGAGACAGACATTTTAGCCAGAAAGTCTTCTCTTATCCTAGGGTGCGTGAACGAGTAAAAAATTTCTCCTTTATCGTTTATATATTCCCTCAAAAGACCCTGGAGTTTTATATTTTTATAACTATTTGCGATGGCAAGAGGCTCTAGTTGCAATATGTCTGCAATTTGAAGCATGGAAACGCCATCTCCAAAAACAGCCACCGCCTCTAAAAAAAATTTTTCGGTTTCGGAGAGTATCTCCGCGCGGTACAAAAAACGACTCTCGGGCGACTTTACGCTTCGATATTCTCCGGCGTCACAATAAAAATCCAGCATCTCCCGAATAAAAAACGGATTTCCTTCAGTCTTTGCATAAATGTCGTCCAGTTGTTCCTTGCTCCATTCCACATCTTTTTTTAACTGTCTGCAAATTGTCTCTGTTTCTTTTCTGTTAAAACGGCCAAGGAATATTTCCAGTTTCTTAAAATCTTCGTCAATAAAGCCGGCTCTATACATAAATAAGCTTCTGGCCTCTTCATAACCACTGACGATAATATATCTCGGAGAATCACTATTCCACAATATAGCCTCCAGAATCATCCACGACGAGCTATCCATCCATTGAATATTTTCCACAATCAGCAGCGTTTTATAACTGCAGTTGAGCGAACATTTTTTGATAAGTTCCTGAATCAGCGACGGGATGTTTTTTTCTGTAAGGTAGGGGTGCTCAAGTTCGCTTTCATCACTGCCATCATAGAGAAACTTGAGGATTGAAGCTAGCGGACGGTTCATTTCTTCTTGAAAACAACGGATATGGCTGCATTTCCATCCCGTTTTTGCCAATTTTGCATCGATGTCGTTTATTAATACGTTTTTGCCAATGCCCTCTTCACCCCATACAAACACCGAGGCTGGCAACACTAAATCACGATCAGGCTCTTCCGATAAAAACGCAAGTATCTTCACCAACTCGTTATTTCGCTCAAGCGGATTATCGTCCGTGGGCAGGCGCAGCGCAGCTATGGAAAATTCTTTTTTACACCTTTGAACAAGCGGAGGGGCGGATGCAAGGCTTTGTTTCACGCCAAGGTCATTCTCTATTCTTAGAGAAAATCTCTTCGCCGCTTCCGCCGCCTTGATCTTCTGGTCAGTTTTGATATAAAGCCGAACAAGCTCCCCGTTGATGACTTCATTGTATGGCTCCCACTTTACAAGCCATTCGTAGCACATGACCGCATCCGCGAGAGAAAAGGCCGCGTTGAGCTGCTCCATCATCTGAGCGCGCTTTTTTACATTTTCAATCAGCCGCCCGCGATACTCGTCTCTTCGTCCAGAGAGCCATTCTTCAAACAGAGGCAAATCGTCCAGTTTAGGCAGATCCATATACACGTCGAACAGCGCGGCCATTTTTGAAGCCTCAAGAGATTTGATGTTGGTCAAATTATCAATATCACGCCTTAATTCAAAACATTCAGACAATCCTAAAGCAGAGCTTGTCACATGTATAAATGGCGCTATAGTTCTAATACAGCAAAGCGCATTACTAAGGTTGCGCCTTCCAGCTTCGGAGGATTTTTCGCTCCACAGTAACGCGACTGCCTTTTCACGAGAGACATGACGTTCTTCTATTATGAGTAGGGCAAGGATTTTTGCCTTTAAAAAGGGAAAATTCACCTTTTGATTATTCTCAAAAAGTTCCGGCGCACCCAGCAGCTTTACATAATATCCATTTTCCATCATGTCACCCTCTCGTCTTTTACTAGTGCTATCCAATCTTGTAGAATTAAGGCTATCAGCCATCATATACAATAAAATTTAAGTAGATATTTAACATATTTTACTTAAAGTATATCAAATTTTCATCAACTATAACGGGATAATATCAATGTAGAATACAGCGTGCCTGACATTTTGGAGAGCTCAAAACCTCAGACACACTGTATTATAGTGGTGCAACTAGATACGGCTCTATTTGCCCGAGTCGATATCTTTCAGGTAGTACTTACCGGGCGTGTTGAAAAATTCTTTTACAAGAGCTACGACTTCTCCATTCATGAGCACAACACCCAACATACTTGGAAGTATCATAAACGCAAAGAATAGATCCATAAACGGCCATAACAGTTCCGCATTCCAGAACGTTCCAGCAAATATACAGCCTATAAAAACACAGCGCATAAATACGGAGAATTTATAGCCGCCGAGGAATTCAGCCTGTTTTTCACCATACCATGCGTATGCCAGGATACTTGTCCATGCAAACAATGTAAGACTGACAGCAACGAGCACTTTGCCGAAGAAACCCCATTGAGAGGAGAAGGCAACCGTCGTCAGCACAGAGGCTTTTTCAGCCACGTCAGGCGCGGTCCAGACACCAGAAATCAATATCGCAAAAGCGGTGCAGGAGCAGACTACTATCGTATCAAGGAATACTTCCATCACGGCATAAAAACCCTGACGAACAGGATGGTCTGTTATAGCGGTAGCGTGCGCGACCGCCGCAGTTCCATCGCCTGCCTGATTCGAATAAGCGCCTCTTGCAATCCCCCAGCGCATAGTGGTAGCTAATGTAGCTCCAGCAAAACCACCCACCGCCGCAATAGGAGTAAAGGCATAGGTGAATATCAAAGAGATAACTCCAGGAAGTTTACCCAGATTGCAGACAACCACTATTATTGTAGCAAGAATATATAGCCCGGCCATTGTAGGTACAAGTTTCTCTGCAATAGCACCGATACGTTTGACTTCACCGAAAAGACAAACTCCTGCTGTTAGCGTGATAACAGCGCCTGCCACATAAATATTCAACCCAAATGCCTCGTTAAGAGAACCAACTATAGCATTACACTGCACCATACAGTCCGCAAAACACTGACCAACCAAGGCGCAGGCGTAAAATGCGCCGAGCCATCCAAGGTGATATTTTCGCAGACCGCCGCTTAAGAAATACTGAGCCCCGCCGACATAATCACCCTTCTCGTTCCGCGTCCTGTACTTCTGCCCAAGAACGGCCTCCGCAAATTTAGTGCTCATTCCAATAATTCCAAGCAGCCACATCCAGAAGACTGCTCCTGGACCGCCCCAAGCAATAGCGAGTCCAACGCCTACGATGTTTCCCGCGCCCACAGTGTTAGCTAGAGCCGTTGAAAGAGCCTGAATCGGTTTTAGCGTCCCTGCGGCGCTTTCATCCGTGGATTTATCAAATATTTTACCCAGTGTCTGGCTCCAGATATATTTAAAATAACGAATCTGGATAAATCCGAGGCGCACCATCAAAAATACTCCGCCTAAACCAAGAATATAGAGCATCGGATCGCCCCATATCCACCCCGAGAAAGCAAGGATAAATTTCATAATTACGTTGTCCATATTTTTCCCCCCTGTTCAGTATTCGCTGCAAAGACAACAAACTCTGTGAGATAAAATGCTTACAACCACTATGCCGTGCCCCTCCTTACCCAGCGTCTTTCAGATTGTTTTTAAAATCTTCATAAATCTGAGCCCGGAGCTTTTCGTCTGCCATGACGCGCAGAGAGATTCTTGCTAGAGCACGCACACCAGTTATAAGAGATTGATGCGCCTCTTCTGTAAACATGCTTTCGGCAAATTCTTTAGTATGTAAATCTAATTTTTGGCTAATTATTTTTAGATAGGGCTGTAATGTGGGACAACGATAAGAAACATTCCCAACATCAGTCGAACCAAGAGCATCCGCCGGGAATGGCGAACATTTGACGCCCAATTCATTCAATATCTCTTCTGCAAGATTTTCGGCTTTTGCGTTAGGAAGCATATCATCACAACTGTACATGAATTTCTCCCACTGCACACTGGTCTTTGTGGCCATAGCCGCTCCCTTTGCACACAGCTCTATGTCGCTTAACATCTGGTTGACCAAGAATCTTTTTGTACCTCGAAATTCAATACGACACGAGGCATAATCTGGGACAATATTTGTAGCACCGCTAATTTTTGTTACGATACCGTGAATCCTGCTGCCATCTCGCAGCGAAAACCGCATCATATCTATGGCATCCATAAAAAGCCTTAGGCCATTTTGTGCGCTGTGTCCAAGCCATGGGCTGGCAGAGGCATGAGAGGTGCGCCCTCTAAATTCAAAGGTATAACCGTCCATGGCTAGACATTTATAATCTACGCCGGTTATATTGCTGAAAGAGTGAAACATTATAGCGAGGTCGTAATCGTCAAACACACCTTCCTCGCACATGCGAACCTTCTCTGCCTCGCATTCTTCTGCAGGCGTTCCAATGAGATGCACTTCGCCAGGTACAGAATCTAGCGCTCGTGAGAGCGCCATCGCTGCATACACAGACATCGTTCCATGAAGATTATGCCCACAAGCATGTCCTATCTCTGGAAGCGCGTCATACTCCGCCATTATGGCTATTTTAGCTCCAACGCCGTTTTTCTTAACAGCTTTGAAGGCCGTCGGGATCCCTAGAAATGGATACTCGACCTCAAAACCATCATCACTGAGTATTTTCGCCAATTTTTGACTTGTGGCAAATTCCTGAGAGGATATTTCCGGATGCCTTCCAATGTAATCGCTTACCTCAACGATTTCGGCTTTATGAGAAAAGATAAACTCATCCATCATTTTTTCTATTGTCTCGATTTTCATAACGGCATTCCCCTTCACAGCCATACTCGTCCACCAGCAAGCCCAAGCGGCAAATCCAATGTCATCCACAATAAAACAATAGTCAGAAGAATTACTACATAGGAGATAGTATAGGGAAGCATCGCGGAGAACATTGTTCCCACTCCGACTTTTCTATCATATTTCTGTGCCATTACAACAACAACAGGGAAGAAGGCCATAAGCGGCGAAATATTATTCCCACACACATCTGCCATTCTCATAATATACTGACCAAACGCAGGATGGATGTTAAACTGCATTAGGAGCGGAATGAAAATCGGAGCAAATATAATGTATTTTGAGCTTCCGCTTGTGATGAAAACTCCAACGAGAGCAACAAATATGAAAATGGTCGCAACAGTCACCTGAGGAGGAACAGCGAGGCTCTTCAGTGTGTCCGCAATTTGTATCGAGATAATCGGCCCCAGATTGGACAGTTGGAAGAACGCCAAGAAGAGGGCTATGGCTACAAATATGATCAAAACAGGCAAAATAAAGTATGCCCCTTTAGCGGTTAACTCCGCCATTTCTCCGATGGTCTTTGCTTGCCCCGTATTTTTCGCATAGATATAACCAGGAATAAAGAAGAAGAATACAAGCAAGTTTTCCATAGACCACATAAACGGCGCATCTATAACAAGAGAGCCGCTTGGCGCCCTAAAAAAGCTACTTGCGGGGATGCAGGCTACAAAGATAAGTGCAAAATACACGGCGACACCCATGATAGCTTTTTTTGCCGCGCAACGCTCCGTATCTGTCAGTTCTGCCTCTGCGCTAACGAACCCCTCCTCCGCGTCCGCCTCATTGTAGACTGCAAATCGTGGAGCTACAAATTTTATAGTTACAAATGTTGTGACCAAAACCAATACAGAGGAGCTAAAAAGCACAGCGTAGTAATCGCTCATAAGAGGCATTGTAAAGTTGGGGTCATATAGTTGGGCAGCTTTGACCGTCATCGGAGTAAGGCAGACCTGCCAAAAAGCAGGAACAAACTCTAGCGCCGCGCCGGAACATGCGGCAGCGTAGCCACAGAAAAGACCTATGAGTGGATTCTTGCCAGCTGCCTTGTATATCGCGGCTGCAAGCGCTGGGACGATGATCATAGAAACGCTGCCGTCTAGACTGCACATAAACACTCCGACAAATGTGACAGAAAAGGCGAGCCACGAGTTATTAACTCGTTTAAAGAGTAGTTTGATAATGGCCGAGAAGGTACCGCTTGCGTCACACAATCCCATCCCCAGGCCAACAGTGATCGTTATTCCAAGTATTGGAAACTTTTGAAAGCTGGACGTGAACGCCGTCAAAAAAAGCATTAATCCATCTTTACTGAACAGGTTAATGGGAGCAATGGTCTCACCTGAGACAGGGTGTATTACTCTTATACCGGCAACCGCGTACAAAATAGATAATATAATCAAACATATTGTGAGATAGATGAATAATGTAAGGGTATGAGGGATTTTATTTCCGATCCTCTCAACCATACCAAAGAATCCGCTGGTTCTCTTATTTTCCGCTAAGATATCCGACATATTATTTCACCATCCTGTTAGAATCATGAATTAAGTCTACAGTGCCAAATCAAGAATAAATTTTCGAAGAGAGATATCTCTCTCCGAAAATTTCTAGTTTATTTATAGATCAATAGGCGTACTTCACTCCAAGCGCTTTGAGCTCCTCTTTTATTTTCTTATATTGGGCCGTGAATTCAGGGCGCACCGTCACTTTATCCATGTCATACACTTCCTGGATCTTGTAACCATAGTGATCTTCAGGGATATGTTTTTCATATTTTTCAAGAAGTTTAAGTGCAATGTCGTTAGCCTCTTCTCTCGTCATACGGTTCTTAAAAGAGGCAAGCGCTGTTTCATGGAACATGCGTGACTCAAGCGGGGTCGCCATGTCGCAGAATTTATTGCGGCAGGTGCCCGCTCCCCAAATGTTCGCTCCCGAAGTCTCAACGGTCAGTGCGTGGGCGGCGGCCTCATAATAAACTAAATCTGTGCCTGGCCCCGCATTTGCAAACAGGCTTTCAAGGAAGATCAGGTTTGAATTGCGAGCAACGGCCTGTGAATTTGCGGAAAGGATCCACAACATTTCTTTACCAGTATTGGTCTGCCACTTCATGTGGAATGGGAAGCAAAGGCTCCACTGTGCCCCATAAAGACAAGCGCCTTGAATGTTATATACCGTCTGGAGTATGGCTGTGGCTTCTACTCCGCCGGCATAACCGCCATATATTGCGCCGCACAGGTTACCAAAGACATTCCCATAGGCGCGATAGTGGAATGATTTATTGAGCATCGCATCATTGGTCGTCAACTCTGTAAGTATTGAAACCATTCGGCCGTCATAGTGTGACGGACGAACCCCCCATTCCTTGTTGGCCGCGGCGATTTGGGCTTGGTCACTCTCTGCCGTGCCAACTGACACTGAATAGATATCGGGCTTACCGACAAGGCGCATCGCATCACGAAGATTCATGGCATGCTCCATCGCTCCAGCAACCTCCGACGGGGAGTTTGAGCGTATTTTAACGCCCATAAAATCCTCCAACAGCGGGGCGCAAAGTCCGTCAATTAAGGGTTCTTTAAGATATGCCATGCATGCCTTTTTATGTATATCGGAACTGTAGCTCATGTCAGGGCTGAAGAGAAAGAACGGGCGGGTCTCTTTATCTTCAACCTTTCTGGCGCCTATTGCACGCTGGTCATGACCGGCGCCAACCATATAGCGAGGCTGGCAGGTGCCAAGGATTTCATCGACTTCTTCTTCTGTAAACTCCATGACGCGGTGCGTGTCCTGGTTATATACTCCCACGCTGATAAAAAACTCTTTTGCTGCATTCCATACAGCATCCGCCATAGTGTCGTCCATATTCACTGCGCTTTTTTTATCCCATACGATGTTGTATTTCTTTATAACTCTCTTCATTTCTGGAATAAAGCGGGTGATGGTATACGTATTCTGGTCTTTGCAAAAAGGCCCTGTCTGTGCTTTATCAAAAACTTCCCACATTCTGAACGTAGACATTTATATTTTCCTCCCAATCAAATACAAATAATATTCCCTGATGCTAGTAACGAATTGAAAGCGTTAGCCAAGGATTTCTTTTAATTTCGCGGCACATTCAAAGGCGTCAAATGACCATACATCAGCGCCGATGCGTTTTGCCCATTCGATGGAAGTAGGAGCTCCGCCTACACAGACGAGATACTTGCCCTTATCTCCTGCTTCAGCAACCATCTTGATAAATTCTTCCTGCCCTGGCATCGTCGTTGTCATTAGAGCCGAAAGCCCGACGACATCCGCCTTTTCTTTCCGCGCTGCTTCCAGATAAGCAACTGGGTCAACGTCAGCTCCAAGATCAATAACTTCGAAGCCATTGGCCTGCAACACTATCCCTACAATGTTTTTACCTATGTCGTGATAGTCGCCCTTGACCGTACCGATGATGACTCTCTTCGCGGCTTTATCATCAGCATTGGCTATCAGATGTCCCTTAAGGACCTCCATTATTTGCATAAAGGCATCGCCAGCAATCATGAGGTCCGGCAGGAAAACTTCAAAGTTCTCAAATTTCTTACCAAGTATCCCCATCTCGTCCGTAAGCCCGTTCATAATATCTCGAGCCTCTGTGCCATCAGCAATAAGCTGTTTTACAAGCGTTACAGCCTCATCGCCCTCTCCGTCAACCATATACTGACGAACCGTTGTTATTGACATCACCACAAACCTCCCAGAATAAATATCAATTAAAACAGGTAGCATCAAAATAACTATCCTTAATAAAACAAGAATAATAAAGTGATATAAAATACGTGTAAAAAGGTAATAAATATGTGTTTTTATAAAATAAAAAAAGCATATAATAGAATTTCTTTTTTATTGCGCAGATAATTGAGTCAGAAGGGACAGTATGAGGCCATAACATCTTGCATAAATGATTTTATAAAGAAGGATAAAATCATAATCTGGTAAATAACTAAATTTTTCAGAAAATAAGTATGCTGCCGCATAACAGCGCAAATCGCCGCTCAGTTAAGGACTGAGCGGCGATTTGCGGATTGTCTTGGCGCGCTTATCTCTCGCTGCTTATTAAATTATCCGGCAGGCCTTTTTTGCTTTCCAGCATGTGACAGCCTCCAAGCTGGTAATAGAGACATTTTTTGCCGCTGCACGGATGGCACGGTTCTTCTCTTACTAGTACAGCGTTCTCGGCGGATCCCAGCGACAAGAAGGAGCATTGTGATTTTCGTGGGCGAAGCAGCGAATTTCCACTGGCAGAGACTCCTATCAAACGTTCCGTGTCGCCGACGCTGACTACTTTTTCCATCAGATCCTGTCGCATGCTTCCCATGCCGGGATAAAATTCTCCGTTGATGTAACGGTTCGCCGGAAGCGCTATTTTGGATTGTATCCATTCTATAAGCATAGCGTGCATCTCATAGAGCGCAATGGAGCCTGTGACATCAAGAAGGTAACCTGTCATTAGACTTCCGGTAGTGGACATTAGGGCGCTTCCAGATTGTTCTAGGGTGCCTCCTATGGTCCATACGGACATGACTATGCGGTCAACGCTCTCATTAACTTCCATGAAGCCTTTGCCAAATATATTTATGGCCTCGTCTTTTGTGAAAGAAAGTATCCTAGCGCTTGGGTTGAAGAGTTTTTCATACCCGTCTTGTTCCCAAAAGTTCATGAATTTGGAGAGGGATTTCTGGTGCTTCTCGCCTTTTTCCATGTAAAAATTTTCCAGGGCGTGCAAATCTACGTCCATGAGGCTGCTTTCATCCATTGTACAAAGGTCATTACCGTAGACTGACTGGCAGATTTTTATTTTCTTCAGTTTTTTTTCCATTTTATTCACAGCCATCAGAAGGTCATCGCTTTAATGAAGCGGTCCTGAAAATCTGAAAGGGAAGACAGTTCGATATACGACATTTTTGCCGCCGTCTTTTTTGTGCGCTCATAAAAATCAACGGAGGCAAGGGCCATTGAGGCGCCCAATCCCGACGTGTTACTGACTCCGCGGATTTTTGTACTGTCTACGTCTGGAATAAGCCCGACGCGGACTGCGCTTTCGATGTTGATATGATTGCCGAAGGCGCCAGCAAGGCAGACCTCGGAGACCTCCTCCGTTGTGATGCCGGCCTTTTCCAGCATTACCTCTACGCCGACCTTTACGGCGCTTACTGCAAGCTGTACCTCTCTTATGTCCTTTTGGGTAAGATAGACGGGGTTTTCCTCGTCGGTGAGGAGCAGCTGCACCATTCCGTTTTTATTGCGTCCCAGCCTGTCTTTAAAGCGGGTGTCCGTGCATTTTTCAGGATATTCAAAGCGGCCGCCTTTGTTGATGACGCCGGTATTGACCAAAAGGGCCACTGCGTCGATGAGTCCTGAGCCACAGAGTCCTGTGGGCGGGACATCCCCTATCGTCTCGCAGCAAAGCTGTCCATCTTTGAACGTGACCTTTTCTATCGCGCCTAGGCTCGCCCTCATGCCATATTGTATGCGCGCGCCTTCAAGGGCCGGCCCCGCGGCCGTAGCACAGCAGTATAGCGCCTGCGCGTTGCCGATGACTATCTCGTTATTTGTCCCTATATCGACTAGCAGCCTTATTTCATTTGAGGCGTCTATATCAAGCGCTGCGACTCCAGCTACTATGTCCGCTCCGACATAGCCCGCCACATTCGGCAGCATTTTGATAGTTCCGTTTTCGCTTATTTCTATGCCTATCTGAGACGCCTTAAAGGGCGGGTAAAGCGAAAAGGCTGGTGCATAGGGGCTCCTGCCGATGCTTTCGGGAGAGACGCCGACAAAGAGGTGTTCCATTACGGTGTTGGCTGCGATAACGATTTCTGTGACGGCGCAGCGTTTGATACCGTTTCTATGAACAAGCGTCCCAACTGCTTTATTCATATCGTCCGTTATAATTTTTTGTATGCGTTCAAGAGCGCCCTGTTCGGACGAAGAGTAGGCTATCCTTGAGATGACATCGTCGCCAAAGGTCACCTGAGGATTCAGAAATGAAATTTTGTCGGTCTCTTTATGTTCGTTAAGGTCATAGAGACAGCAGACTACCGTCGTTGTGCCAATGTCAACGGATATGCCGTAGCCTGCAGAGTCAGGCCTCCATTCGGAGATGCTCCCTGAAAAGCCCTCCAGTATGCGGTGGCCGTCTGACGCAGCTCTGTCTACTACATAGACTGTGCCGCTTTTTTGCACGGCAGAACAACAGGAGAGACGGATGCCGGCCTCAACCTCATCACTCGAAAAGAAGTTTTTCTCTGTCTCCGTTATTTGCCCAAGAATATCTTTGTCTTTGACCATGACGCGACATTTGCCGCACACCCCGGCTCCACCGCAGTGGCGGTCTATTTTTACACCGGCTGATGCCGCGACATCAAAGAGCATCCGGCCTTTTGGCGCTGTGGCCTCAATTCCGTCTGGAAGAAATTTTATTGTTACCTTTTCCGAAGATTCCATTATGACCATCCCTTTGCAAACTCGAGCACTTCGTCTCCTATAAGGCCGTTTCTGTAGTCGCTGATGGCCTCTGCTATTATTATAAGCCCTCTCTCGGCCTCCTCGTCGGAGATAACAAGCGGAGGCTGGATCCTCAGTACGTTGTCGCTGAGAAATGTCAGGATGAGGCCTCTCTGCCAGCAGCGATAGCAGATTTTTGCGCAGGCGTTCCTGTCAGGAGAACCGTCCGTCTTTATTATATCCTGACCGATGGTGAGTCCAAGCCCTCTGGTCTCTCCAAGTTCAGGGATGTCACGCTTCATCTCTTCAAGGCGCTCCATTATTTTTTGTCCCAGAAGACGGCTTCTTGCAATAAGTCCCTCATCTTCTATCACTTCTATGGTGGCAAGGGCGGCGCGGCAGCAAACGGCGTTTGCGGCAAGCGTGAAACAGTGTCCTGGGTCTGTCAGGGAATCGGCTATTTCTTCACGCATGATGATGGCGCTGAGCGGCATGCCCGACGCAAGAGATTTTGAAACGGCTATCATATCCGGCTCCACACCGAAATGTTCTATGGCAAACCATTTTCCGGTGCGTCCCATTCCCTGCTGTACTTCGTCTGAGACAAGCAGTATGCCGTGCCTGCGGCAAAGCTCGGCAAGCGCTTCCACATAGCGTTTCGCGGGAACGGCTATGCCGACGTCGCCTCCGATCGGCTCAAAGAGAACGGCCGCAACCTCTTCTGGAGGAAGATAAAGCGCGAAGGCGTGTTCTATCTCTTTCAGGCAGTGAAGCTGACACGTGTGCGGCTCTTCTTTCCACTGGCAGCGCGCGCACTGAGGGTAGGAAAAGTGGTGGAAACCAGGCAGCATGGGGCCGATGCCTCGCCTCATGCCAAGACATATTGCGGAAGCTGAAAGCGCTCCGTAGGTGCTGCCATGATAGGCGGTTTCAAATGAGATTATTTCACTGCGTCCCGTGAATTTTCTGGCAAATTTTACAGCTCCGTCAATGGAGTCCGAACCGGAAAGTCCATACGCGACCTTCTTAGTAAAGCCGCCTGGCGTGATATTGACAAGTTTTTCGGCAAGCTCTACCGCGGATTCTTCATACATATACCCGATGGTATAACAAAGCAGTTCATCCGCCTGTTTTTTTATTGCCTCTACAATTTTAGGATGGCATGTTCCTGTGTTAAGAGAGGCTGCACCGGCGGAGAAATCTATATATTGATTGCCATCAGCGTCTTTCAGCAGCGCGCCTGAACCGGACCGAACGGCAAAGGGATAGTACGGAGAACGTGAACACGGAGATATGACCTTCTTGTCGCGCGCAACTATCTCCAAAGAATGTTTGATGTTGGTGTACATATAGGCAGCCATCCTTTCAAATTTCAACAAGGGACGAAGATGATTTATATCTTCTCCGTCCCAGTTTGAATTTAAATATTTAAAACCTAGCGTGTATTTGTCTATCCAATCTCCGCGTTAGGCTGTTGCGTCGGCCTCCTCAGGTGGGAAGACCAAAGCTGTACGCTTCTCAATTTTGTCGGCCTTATCCTTGCCCCAATAATTCCCTATGCCAAGGTAGGAGATGATTATAGCAACGAACGGGTTTAGATAATTGAGGAAACAATACGGCGCGTACGAAAGGGTCGGAACGCCTAGGGCTCCAGATTGGAACGCTCCGCACCCAGTCCAGGGGACAAGGACCGCCGTCATAGTTCCACAGTCTTCCAACGTTCTGGAAAGCATCCTCGGAGAGAGCTCCGTTCTGGCGACGGCCGTTTTGAACATGCGGCCGGGAACCACTATCGCAAGGTACTGGTCACCGAGGAAGACGTTGCTGACGAAGCAGGAGGAGACGACAAGCGTTACGAAACCGCCGACTGTACGGACTCTGTAGAGCAGCGGGTTAAGAAGAACATCCAGATAATGGCAGCTTTCCATAACTCCGCCAAGAACAAGGGCGATCATGATAAGAGAAAGTGACCACATCATACTGTCCAGGCCGCCTCTGTTGAGGAGTTCCGTGACAAGAGAGCTGACTTCATGCGCCGCCTGCGGCGTGACGCCTGCTATGCCCAGTTCATTCATCAGTGCTGGCAGTCCCTCTGTGGCCGCCTCTGAGAGTTTTGTAGCTACCGTGGATTCGTAGCCGTAATGGATCGCGCCAAGGGCGTCCGCAAGGCTCTTTCCCTGAAGCATCGCAAGTCCTGAGGCCGCCGCAGTACCCGCTATCATGCTCGGGAGGGCCGGGCATTTCATGACGGCCAGAACCAGGACTATTATCGGAGGAACAGCTACATACAGCGGGTTGATGGAAAACTCGGCGGCGATTATTTTCTGGAATGCCTCTATGCGGCTTGCGTCGAAAGAAGACGCGGAATCGGTGGCGTATCCAAATCCCAGCACTATTGTAATAATCACCACGATTACGTAAGTTGGAATGGTGGTCCACATCATCGCCTGGATATGGTCAAAAAGATTTGAACCGGAAACGGCCGGGGCCAGATTGGTCGTATCCGAAAGGGGGGACATTTTATCTCCAAAGTATGCTCCAGAGATGATGACTCCGGCTGTAAGCGGAGCTGGGATGCCAAGACCGGCCGCTATGCCGATGAGAGCGACTCCGACCGTACCGCCTACGCCCCATGAAGACCCTGTTGCTACAGAAATTATCGAACAGATAATCAACGAAGCTGTCAGAAAAATGCCGGGAGAAAGGACATCAAATCCATAATAAATAAGCCCTGGCACGACTCCGGCCTGCACCCATGAACCTACAAGCATACCTATCGCTATAAGGATGAGCAGCGCTCCTATTGAGGACGATATCGCGTTGCAAATAGCAATCTCCATATCTTCCCAAGTAATACCTACAATAAATTTTCCGACGAGAGCCGCAACGGTTGCTGCGAGGGCGATGGGTACGTGTGCGTCCAATTTTAGTCCAAGAAGACCAAAACTGATTATTGCTGCGATGATGACAAAAGTTACCAAAGCAATTGCGAAACTGGGCCTTGTTTTGCTGTTACCGTGATCCATGATAATTCAACCCCTCTATTTAAATATGTTTCTGTGAAACCAATTAATTTAATGAGGCATAAAATATCTGAGATGTTTTGGTGCTGAAAGTGGTATTTAAAGTGACAGACAAAAAAGCATGATACATAACAAGGGAAGGCGGCTGCGTTCTTAAGACGCCTTCCCCCGTACTGCAACTGATACAGCCTGGTTCATATAACTATTGTGTTGGCTGGTTACATCCTTTTTTCGATTTCTTTAATAAGAGCGTCAGGAGTCGGCGTTATATTATCGAAAACGACTTCATTGTTTATCAAAAGAGTAGGCAGCGTCGCAACGCCAAGAGCCATTGTGCGTTTGATTCCTGCGGCGCTTTTGATGAGAGATTCTCTCCATACCAGCTTATCGCCGTAAATCGGCGCCACATTCTTAACTGCCTCGCACATGTACTGGCAGGGGGCACAGCCTTCTGAGTCAAGCGTTACTATTTCGATAAAGACCTTTCCAGGTTCGATCTTGACATCTTCAATGAGCTCGCCTGATTCTTCAGCCTGATTGAGGGCCTCTTCCAGAGACAGGAATCCTGAGGTCTTGAGCGGTTCTTCACCCTTCGCCATATAGTTTCCGATAGCTTCGAGATTGTAGAAGGGCGTGTCGTACGGAAGGTCGCATCCGGGAGAGAGTATGTAGCCTCTCTTGCCGCCGATCTCTACCCTCTTCTTGATATCTTCAACGCACTCAAGCGGGGACCCGAAAAGAAGCGTAGTGGTAAGCGGGATGTTGCCTTCAAACGCCACATGGTACTTATCGGCAAGATCCTTTACATGCTGAAGATCGACCTGCTCGTCAAACGCTATGGCGTCGGGCGCGCTCTTCATCATAAGTTCGATGTTCTTCGTAGCGTTACCGCAGCAGAAGAGGGTAACGATTCCGCCTTTACCATGCACTTCGTCAATGACGGGTTTTACATAGGGAGCGACAAAAGCCTCGAAATGTTTAGGGGCTATCTGGCTTGTCATGGGATCGACGACAGCTATTACATGAGCCCCGGTCTCCATGTACCATTCGCCCATGCGTCTTGTGATCTCAGCGCAGTATTTGAGGACTTTGTGCGCTTCGTCGGGTTTTTTCATCATATCCATAATGAAGGCGGAACCGCGCAGATGGAGCGCCAAAGTAAACGGACCACAGCAGAGGGCAAAAACGGCCTTCTCATCGCCTATTTTTTCCACAAGTTTTCTGGTAGCCGCAAAGAACATAGGCAGACGTCCCTTGTCCTTCGTAAACTCAGGAAGATCTTCCAGCGTCTTACCCTGTGAGAGAACATGTCCCGTCACTGCGGGTGGGTTATTTTTGCACCAGTTCAACGTGCAGCTAAGGACCTCGGCTTCGGCCTGAAGGTCGAACGCCGAACATACGCCGTCCGCGTTATAGCGCTCCGCGGCAGTCATTACAGCCTCGACCAGTACGTCTTCATCCTTAAGCAATATTTCTGCGTCTGAACCGATCAATTTTGCGACATGTACCCCTGTAAAGGGCACCCACGGGACTCTATCCACCTCTTCAAAACGTAGAGCTTTCAAAACTCTTTCTTTTCCGTTCATGAATTCACCCCATCCAATAATTTTTTAGTTACTGAAATTTGGCAGATATAAGAAAAGACCATGCAAAGAGACGACTCCTCCCTTTGCATGGATCTTCAGTTTATATTAATATGCGTACTCTACACCCAGCTTATTGAGTTCGTCTCTCATACGGTTGTACTGATCGAGGAACTCCTGACGCGGCGCAAGTTTCTCCATGTCGTACACTTCCTGTATCGTCTTGCCGTAGTTATCGATAGGAATAAGTTTCTCATACTTCTCCATAAGCTTCTGGCATATTTCATTTGCCTGAGCTCTTGTAAGACGCATCTTGAATGACGCTTCAGATGTCTCATGATAGAAACGTCCCTCAAGCGGGGTCGCCATGTCGGTGAACTTATTGCGGCAGGTGGCTGCGCCCCACGGATTTCCGCCGGAAGACTCTGTGGCGATCGCGTGGTTCGCGCATTCCCAGTAGAGCTGCTCTGTGGCGGGGCCGGCGTTTGCAAAGAGGTTGTTGAGGAAGATAAGGTTTGAATTGCGTGACATCGCCTGGCTCAGCACACTCTGGAGCCAGAGAAGTTCCCTTGTCGTCGTTGACTGCCACTTCAGATGGAAGGGGAAATTCAGTGCCCAGCATGAACCGTAGAGGCATGCGCCTTCGATGTTATAGGCCGTTTGGAGGATCAGTGTACCTTCAGTGCCGCCGGCATGGCCGCCGTAGATGGCTCCGCAAAGGTTGCCGAATACGTTGCCGTATGAACGGTAATGGAGGGACTTATTGAGCATCGCATTGTTGGTGGTCATTTCTGTAAGGATAGAGACCATGCGGCCGTCAAGGTGTGACTGACGTACTCCCCATTCTGGGTTTCCGGCTGCGATCTGAGCCTGCGCTGATTCCGCCGTACCAACAGAAACAGTCCAAACGTCAGGGCGTCCAACGAGGCGCTGCGCGTCTCTTAAGTTCATCGCATGTTCCATAGCGGCTGCAACTTCGGTCGGGCTCTGTGACGTAGCCTTGCGGCCCATGAAGTCTTCAAGCAGAGGTGCGCATAGACCGTCAAGAAGGGGTTCCTTCAGGTAAGCCATGCAGGCCTTCTTATGGATATCGGTGCTGAAGTTGGCGTCGGGGCTGAAGAGATGGAAGGGACGGCGCTCTTTATCTTCTATTCCGCGAACCTGGAGCCAACGCTGATCATGGCCTGCGCCGATCATGTACTTCGGGCGCTTTGTGTAAAGCACTTCGTTGACTTCGCGTTCTGTAAACTTCATTACGCGGTGGGTATCCTGGTTATAAACGCCAACGGAAACAAAGAAATCTTTTGCAGCTTCCCACACTCTGTCGGCCAGAGCGTCGTCGCAGTTAACTATTGTTTTGCCATCATATTTGATATCATGCTCTTTGATGACCCTCTTCATATTAGGAATGAAGCTCTTGATCATCCACTCGCTCTGATCTTTGTAGAAGGGGCCGTTATCAGCCTTTGCAAATACTTCCCACATTCTGAATGTTGACATTATTATTCCTCCGTTATCCTGTTTAAATTAGCCAAGAAGCTTTTTCAGTTTTGCCGCGCATTCAAACGCGTCAAATGACCACACATCGGCTCCGATACGCTCCGCCCATTCGACAGAGGTCGGCGCGCCGCCGACGCACACAAGGTATTTGCCATTATCGCCAGAGTCTTTGATCATTTTTATAAATTCTTCCTGTCCAGGCATTGTGGTTGTCATAAGAGCGGACAGTCCAACAACATCGGCCTTTTCTTTGCGCGCCGCGTCAAGGTAAGCGACGGGGTCTACGTCTGCACCAAGGTCGATGACGTTGAAGCCGTTTGCCTGAAGGACTATACCCACGATATTCTTACCGATGTCGTGATAGTCGCCCTTTACTGTACCAATGATGACTGTAGCAGCCTTCTTGTCGCCAGGGGCTGCAACAAGGTGCTCTTTGAGAACATCCATGATCTGCATGAACGCGTCGCCCGCGATCATAAGGTCGGGAAGGAAGACTTCAAAGTTTTCAAACTTCTTTCCAAGTTCTCCCATTTCATCTGTGAGACCGGTCATGATATCCTGTGCCGGTGTTCCCTTTGCGAGAAGCTCGTTGACGAGAGCTACCGCCGCGTCTCCTTCTCCGTCTACCATGTACTGCTGAATCTGAGCTATTGACATTAACAACTACCTCCATACGTTTAAATTTAAATTTTGAATCATTGATTTTCGCTAACAACATCAATTTATCATGTGGGGGTAAAATGAATGCAAAAGGAGCCTGGGATGCAATAGGTAAAAATTTTATCACCCGCAAATTGCCGTAATTTTTTTGCAGATAACATCCAAACAGCAGACAAGATTTTCAACATTCCAAGTAATTCCAAAGCCTCATCACCTGCGGTACCTCGCAAAATTAACAATTTATCGGACATAAGGCTATCCAGAAAACATTTTATTGTGTATCATATTTTCAAATGGAGATGAATTGAATGCAATCAGACCGAGGAAAAAGTATGGTAAATGATATTTATATATCACTAAAACAGGATATTCTCTGGCTTCGTTTAAAGCCAAAAACTATGCTGACCGAATCTCTGTTGGCGGATATTTACAAAACTAGCAAAACGCCTATACGCGAGGCACTTTCAATGCTCGTCAGGGACGAACTCGTCAGTATCTTTCCAAGAAAAGGATACATGGTAACGGACGTTTCTCTTACTGATATGCGTGACATGCATCAATACCGCTACATACTTGAAAATGCCAATCTGGTCTACGCGGTAAAGAACGCTACACAGGAACAGCTGGAGCATCTTGACGCGCTGGCAGAAAAAGATCGCTACTACACAGAAGAAGTACCCCATTTTTCAAAAGAGGCAATGTCAAACAACGCCTTTCATTTTTACCTTGCTGAAATGACTGGAAATAGAATATTGCTTAAACAGCTGACTGATACCCTTGAAAAACTCCAACGCATAATGTATTTTGTCGCAGAAAAAAACTATATGTTTAGAGGCTGCGAGGAGCATCATCAGCTGGTAAGACATATTGCAAACAAAGAATTAGAAAAAGCTCAGATAGTTCTGCACCATCACATAAGCGAAGTTCTGGAACACATCTCCCAGGCTCGCGCCATTTCTAAATTATTTTAATGCAGCATTCGTCATAATATGTCTATAAAGTAGTAGCGGCTCTTTTGCGCCTATGCCCATGTGATTTCGCGTGTTCCACGTAAGCGATGAAAGACCGCCGTTTGTCAGAAACAGCATATCAATGCCGCTTGCTTTCCCCACTACGTCATACATATTAATAAAAAAGCGCATGCATGAGTTCGGGGCGGCTTGCGCACTTTACTATTTTCTCCAAAACTCAAAATTGGTTAATTATTTAACGATTCAAACATAATCCACTTAATAATATCAACTATAACGCAAAAAATATTTCCGTATATACATAAATTCAAAAAGACACTTGCTTTATCTGAGATGTTTGCTAAGATATCTGTAATATATCATAAAGATATTAGTAAAATATTTGTAAGATTTCATGAGGTGACAGGCAATGACAAACAATCATGAGTCAATCTTATTCGAAGACATTTATCTTTCTCTTAAGCAGGATATTCTATGGCTCCGTCTTAAGCCCAGAGAATTTCTCACTGAATCATTTCTTGCAGAAAAATTTGAGACAAGCAAAACTCCAGTCAGACAGGCTTTGTTACGTCTTTCGTACGACGGCCTGGTAACTGTTTTTCCACGCAGGGGATATTGTGTCAGCGAAATCTCTCTGGATGATATTCAGGAGATGCATGAATATCGATACATCCTTGAAAACACCTGCCTTTTAAAAGCTATTGAAAGGATCCATGCGGATGAATTAGCTCATTTAGACAGTCTCTCGTACAAAGACAGACTTTACTACGAGAATGAACCCCCTCGTTTTGCAAAGAAGCCGGAAAAGGTTGAGCGGGACAGTCAATTCCATATTTATTTGGCCGAGCTTGGCGGCAACAGGATCATATACGAGCAGCTTGTAAAGACACTGGAAAAACTCCAGCGGCTTATGCTTTGCGCCGCAGAGGAAGAATACATGACAAAGGGACTGGACGAGCATCATCAACTTGTCCTTCTTATTCGTGACAAAAAAACAAAGGCGGCGCAGGAACTGCTACATCATCATATAAATGAAGTTTACGAACACTGCGCTGATTTAAATAATATCAATAAAATTTTTTAACGCACTAATCATAAACTTATCAAGGGGGCTATTTTCATGTACATCGGAAAAAGGTATTACAGCAAAGATTCATCTTATCAGGCATTTGGCGCGGATGAGGCGGCACAGGTGCATGCAGCAAGCTGCCGTGTTCTTCAAGAACAAGGAATGCTCCTGAAGCACGAAGAAGCAAGAGAATTGTTAAAGAAAGCTGGCGCAACAGTTGATGGGGAGAAGGTCTATCTGAGCGCCTCTCTCGTTGAGGACGCCTTAAAGCGGCTTCCGTCTCGCGTAACGCTCTTTGACAGAAACGGGGAACCTGCCATGTACCTTGAAGGCAGAAATGTTTATTACGGAAGCGGCTCAGACACAGTAAACCTTCTTGATTTTGAAAGCCGAGGAAGAAAGCTGTGGACAAAAAATGATGTCGAGAATGCGGTAAAAATCTGCGACTACCTCCCAAATATCGACTTTATTATGTCGATGGGAATTATGTCCGATATTCCATTCGAAATGAACACTCGAGAACAGTATCGCGCTATGATCAATAACTCCATCAAGCCGCATGTAGTGGTGGCCGATAACGCGGGCGACCTTGAAGACATTTTCAAAATGTATATTGCAGTAAGGGGAAGCGCAGAGGCGCTCAAGCACAAACCTTATGCGGTCGTCTACAACGAACCGACGTCGCCTCTGCTGCACTCGTATGAAGCTATTGACAAACTGATGCTCTGCGCAAGGTACAGCGTTCCAACGAACTACGCGGCGGGCAGCATGGCGGGCGCAACTACGCCGATATCAGCCGCCGGCACGGTGGTACTCAACAACGCTGAATGCCTTTTTGGCATGGTCATCCATCAGCTTGTCAATCCTGGAGCTCCCTTCGTTTACGGCTTCGGAAATTCACCAATGGATATGAGGACGCTCCAGTGTTGCTACGCGCTTCCACTAGCGATACAGATACAGAGCGGAATGTGCGCCATGGCGCATTACTATAATCTGCCCTGCTGGGGAGAGGCCGGCGACGGATGCTCAAAAATATGCGACGAACAGGCGGTCGAGGAAGCGACGCAGTTCATTCAGATGGCGGCGCTACAGGGATGCAATCTGACCCATGACGTAGGCTATCTGGATTTTGGCCTCAGCTATTCACTTGAACTGCTTCTTATCTCCGACGACATCATCGCAAGAACAAAAGAAGTGATGGCTGGCGTGGAGATCAGCGAGTCAACGCTCTCCGTTGATGAAATCAAGCAGGCCGGCTTCAACGGCAATTACCTAAGATGCGCTTCCACCAGAAAGGCTGCAAAAGAGGGTTGGCGCAGCGACCTCGGAGATTACATGACTTTTGACAACTGGTCCAAGGGCGGTTCCTTCTCTATGGGTGAGCGTGCCCATAAAAAGGTGCTGGAGATCGTAGCAGAATATAAGCCTCAGCCGCTTAGTGAATCTGTCGACGCTGAAATCGCTGCAATTATGGATTCAGGGTATAGAAACATCACTAAAAAGTAATTCTTACTTTATTTCTGCATGTATCATAGAAAGTTTGATAGAGGAGGAATATGAAATGAAGTCTATAAGGCCGTTTGCATTTTTTCCACCATTTATCCTGCTGATAATAGCCGCAATATTTAGTCTAGTCGCCGGTATGCAGAACGAAGCGCATACTGTCGAGGTAATGTCTAACATGTTCAACATGGCACTCGACAAGTTCGGCTGGCTTTACGCCTCCGCCGCGCTCGTCATTTGTCTTCTCACGATTTATCTTGCCTGTTCGCGCTACGGAGATATAAAATTCGGAGGCAACGACGCAAAGCCGGAGTTCACTTACTGGAACTGGTTTGCTATGACGCTCTGCGCTGGTATAGCGATAGGGATTGTATTCTGGGGAGTGGCTGAACCTATCATGCAGTTCCAAGATCCCCCGAAATCGTTTGGCATTGCGCCATTTTCTGAAGCCGCGGCACGTTTTTCGCTTGCACAGATTTTTCTTGAATGGACATTCACACCTTATGCGATGTACTGCGTATGCGGCATTTCCTGCGCTTATGCCTTCTACAATTTGAAGGAACCTAAGACAATCAGCTCCGCCTTCATTCCTATTTTTGGAGACAGGGTGCGCGGTAAAGGCGGAGAGATACTTGACGCTTTCATCATCTTCGCGCTTGTCGGTGGCGTTGTGACCTCCCTTGGCGAAGGCGTTCTGCAGGTTGCAAGCGGTCTGGACTCACAGTTTGGCATTCCGTCCTCAAGGTTGAGCTGGGGCATAATCTCGCTTATCATGGTAGTCATCTACACTATTTCCAGCTATACAGGCATCAACAAGGGAATACGCATCCTCAGCGATATCAACGGTAAACTCTTCTTTTTCCTGCTTGGCTTTGTGATGATAGTCGGACCTACTATTTTTAATATAAACATCGGCTTGGAAGCATTCGCAAGTTATATCGAGACATTTTTCAGCCGCCATCTTTTCTTGGCACCTGTCAGCGGAGATCCGTTTCCCCGTTACTGGACCCTATTCTTTTTCGCGATATGGTACGCATGGGCTCCAGTCACAGGCATGTTCTTGGCTAGGATGGCTTATGGACGCACTGTAAGAGAATTTGTGGTTATGAACATGCTCCTTCCAGCCGCATTCGGCGCTATATGGTTCACCTTCTTCGGAGGCACGGCCATGCACATGGAGATAGTACAAAAGTTGGGCATCGCAAAGATACTGAATGATTCAGGAGTAGAAGCGGCAATGTTCGCGTTCTTGAATTTCCTGCCGCTGGCAAAAATCATGGTACCTATCTTCTTCGTAGTCATCGTGCTCTCGTTTTCAACTGCGGCGGATTCAATGACCTCGACAGTAGCTCTTATGTGCACGAAGCAGGACGCGGTTCAGGAAGGTGAAGAGGCGCCCGCTCCTATAAAGCTGGCATGGGGCATTTTAATGGGGTTCATCGCATGGATCGTTATAACCTTCGCTAAGATAGACGGACTGAGGATGGTGGTAACGCTGGCTGCGGCGCCGGCGGCCTTAGTAGTTATCCTTCAGGCGGCATCTTCATATATAATGCTCAAGGGGCATTATAAAAATGAAGCGTCCGAGAAAGCGGCCTGCGCCACTGCAAAAAGCTCCCAGGTGATGGAAGCTCCTGTAAATTCCGCAAAGTAGCAATTTTCTGTCCAGCTGGACAAAGAAACTTAAGCGTAGCCCACGATTTTATCAAAAACCGTGGGCTATGCTTTTTGCATTTTTTTTAGCCTGCCTTTGTATACTATAGAGTATGGCAGTGTGAGATTGGATCGATACAAAATAAAGGCGCAAAATTTATGTTAAAATTCAGTGAAATTTGAGTAAAGTATTTGCGTTTTGTATAAGATAGAGCGCAAGTCTTTTTCATGGGGGATAAAAATGAAATACAAGGTTCGCTTTCTTGGCAACCCGGAACTGTTTATAGATGGCGCCCCTCACGTCTTTCCGTTCAGAAAGGCGCAGATATTCGCGCTGATACTTATAGAGGAGCAGAGCATCGCCCGCGACAAGGTCTGCGAATACCTCTGGGCCGACAAAACGATTGAAAAAGCACGCCGTAACTTAAGCAACGCCATGAGTTATATAAAAAAACAGCTTCCAGTCACGGTAAGTGCGGGCGGGGTCATCTCTTTGGACCACAAGATAAAAATCACAAGAGACATCGATTCTTTGAACCGCATCGACTCCCTTGAGTGGCCAGAAATCATTGAGCTGTGCCGTCCTTTTATGGATATGCCGGAACTTGACGACTGGGGGTCTTTTTGCGACTGGTTACTGCCTAAACGCCAGCATTATCATAACGTGCTGGTGCGAAACTTGAAAAAACGCGCTCAGACGCAGCTTGCCGGTTTTATGGAGAAAAGATTCGAGGACGCAGTGCTATGCTATGAGAAGCTGTCCGAGCTGGAACCTTACGACGAAAAGATCCATGGCGAATTAGTCAGGCTTTATATAAAGACAAATCAAAAAGTTAAAGCCGTGGACGCGGCCAGAGCTTTTTCCACGCGTATAGAAAGTGATTTTGGAATAACCGCGGATCTTTCGGATATCGCTCCCCTTATGAAGAGAAAAAAAGACTCCGAACCAGGCGCGGCGACGCCGAGTATTCTGGATGAGAGTCCTCTTGCCAGAAACGCCGAGATATTAAAGATGCTTGACTTTATTTCCAAATCTGGCGCGGCCGGTATTGCCTCATGCGCTCTGGTGTGGGGAGAACAGGGCATCGGTAAAACCGTTTTTATAAACGAGGTCTCTTCTTGCCTTGCCGGCCAAGGTTGGGAATGTTATACCATAGTGTGTTCCCAGGAAGAAAAAACTATGCCGCTTGCGCCTATCATGCGTTTTTTAAAAACGTTAAAGGTCTCTCCGTCACAGTTTGATAATTTGACCTCGCTGTCCGAGTTGAATTATTCCTGCATATCCGACATCATATACCGCAACGTATCCGAGACCGCCGACTCTTCGCGAAAACTTTTCATTATTGAAAATATACAATGGATGGACGACGCCTCATGGAAAATACTGGAATCTGTGATGTGCGACCATTCAGCGACACGCCATCTGATCATATCAGGCTTTGAGGAAATACGCTCCGCCTTCATACTCCGCACCACTTTAGCGGACGAGCCGTTTGAACAGCTTGAAATAACCTTGCGGCGGTTCAACCTGGAGGAGACAGAACGGATATGCCATGAGATGTCGCCTGACGTGGAATGGTCTAACGAGGATATCCACAGCATTTATATGCAGACCGAAGGCAATCCATTTTTTATAAAGGAGATCATCAAAAACAGAATAAACGGAACGACTGGAAGCGCTGTTCATTACAATAACACTTTCTTGTCGATAATTGAGCTGCTTGACGATGAAAGCCGGCTTTTCCTCGAAGCGATAGCCGTCTGTCCGGAATACGCCTCGATGCTTGAGCTTGCAAAAGTCCTTGATATGTCGCCGCTCCACGTCTCAAAGTTATATAACGACCTCCGGCTCCACGGGCTGCTTCGCGAACAAAAAGCCGAAAACGGCAATGTACTCTATTATTTTTCGCACGCAAAGATAAGGGAAGCGCTACTTGGCGGAATGTCCGCATCAAGAGAGACCGCGCTGCATATAAAGAACATAGAGGTCATGGAGAAATCCCTTGCCGTACTCCGGTACCGCCATAAAAAAATATGTTCGCGTCTTTTCTACCACTGCCACGAAGCCGGCTTTCTTGAAAAGGAGCTGGGATGGAGGGTTACGGAGCTTGGGCTTCATTTTATGGCGGTGCACGAGGTATTCCCTACGCTGGTCGACCAAGACCTCATGCATTATATCCCCACGGTTGAGGAAGTAAATTACACGCAGAACGCCCTCTCTGAATGCTGGAAGATAATGAACCATCTTATGCGCACCGAGGGCGGCAGCCCAGAACTCTTGCGCACAGAAAGAGACCTCTACATTTTACGAGGCGGGTATCTATGGTGGAGCGGAAAATATTCCGACGCCGAACAGATGCTGCGCGCCGCACTGCACAAGGCTATGACACTAGGAGACCCTGAGCCCATCATAAAGGCCGGCCTTCAAATATGCTTCCTCGCTATCCAAAGAGACGACGCAAGGATGCTGTCGCTTGCTTCCAGAAAGCTATACCGCTATGCAAAAAAAGAAAAGTTCAAACATTGGGAGGGCGTCTCGCTGCGTTTTATGGCAATAGCAAATATCCTTGCGGGGCGGCATGACGAAGTGGAGAGCTATCTGCTGAAATCCACGATGATATTTGAAAAACTTGAGGAGAGCGGACAGAACTATACAGTCTGCCTCATCGCCGCGGAACATTTCAGGGGAGACTGGAAACTCGCCGACGGAAAAATAGAAGCGGCGCTTGGATATTACGAAAATTGTGTGAACATAGGCGAGTCGGTGGCGCTCTTCCGGGGTCTTGGCCTCTCTTTGGCGAAGGCCGCTTTTTGCCTTATGCTTCTTGGCAATTACGAAGAGGCTGAAAAATATTTATTACGTATGGGAAAACTTTATAACATTATCCATTCAGACTGGGAGGACGGCCTTCAGGGCGGAGGCATCGCCTTCAGCCTAATGGGAGTGATTGACGCCAGAAAAAAAGACTGGTACCATAGCGGCATCTGTTTTTCTGTAGCCAAAAAACTTGTAAAAGAAACAAAACGCCCTATATGGCAGGCGCTGCTTTACTGGGCCAAGCTGGAACTTTTTAAAATCAAGGACGATATGCCGCAGGAGTTCGCAGAGGTGATTTTTACCCATCCAAAAGAATGGTACGAAAATCAACTGGGACGTCTGCGCAGTAAGGTCGGTTGGATCAGCAAGGATATGGAGGCCAAAAAATATGACTGAAAACAGCATGAAGAACAAATGCAAGGTATTTCTCCTGTCGGGATTTTTAGGAAGCGGCAAGACGACGCTGCTGCGCCATCTTATTGAAACATGCCCAAAAGATGACAGGGTGGCTGTGCTTATGAATGAATTTGGAAAGGCCGGAGTAGACGGAGACGTCATTCGCAAAAACGGGCTGGAGATAATAGAGATAAGCCGCGGCTCTATATTCTGCGCCTGCGCGAAGGGCGACTTCCTGCGCGGACTTTACACAATACTTACAGATTACAAACCTACACTGCTGCTCGTCGAGGCAAGCGGCGTAGCCGACACCACCGATATGAAAAAAGATTTAGCTCACGGTATGCTCCACGACTACTATCAGATGCAAGGCAATCTCTGCGTCATTGACGCAGAACATTTCGAAGACTGGCTCGACCTCTTCAACGCGGTCATACGCCAGACAGAAGCCGCTTCTCATATAATAATCAACAAGACGGACCTCATCTCAGAAGAGGAACTGCACAAACTCCGCGCGCACCTGAAAGAGATAAACGGCGCCGCAAAAATCACCGAAACTGCATTCGGACGCATCCCCTGGGACTTCCTATCGTCGGAAGACGAAAATGAAAAACTCTCCACTCCCCTCCCCGACATGGAAGCATGGGAGAGCTTCATAACGGACACGCTCAGCAATATGACGCCGCACATGGCCCCGCCGGACAGCTTGGCCTCGTTGTCGGCTTTCTGGGAGGGTGACCCTGAAAAATTCAAAGAGGCATTGACAAAGCTGCCGGCAGACATAGTACGCTCCAAGGGTTACTTTATCGACACCGACGGCAGGTGGAAGATATTCGACATCGTAGGAAACGGCAAACCTGTATATTCCGACGCTGACGAAAGCTTCGGCCAGCAACGCAACCTCGCCATCTTCATCCGCAGCAAGCGCGCGCGCAGAGAGATCCCGACGCTGCTTCAGGAACACGGATTAAAGCTTCTGGAACTTAGATTCTAGGCCGTATATGCCGTAACGGGCTAACGCGCGCAAGACTGTTTATATCTAAGGCGTTCATACAGGCATTGGAAAGAGCCCTTGACTCTTATGTTTGTTTACCCGTTATATTAGATATAGTCTAATAGGTGAGGAGGTCAAATAAATGAAAAAATGCGCCTGCAGAGGATCTTTTCTAGAACGCTTCATACAGCCCTCTATTCTTTTAATACTCAGGGACGAGCCGCTGCATGGCTTTTCTCTATTAAAAAAATTATACAAAAGCGACATCATGGACTACAGCAGCCTAGACCCCACCGGGCTATACAGGATGCTCAAAAAAATGGAAGAGGCTGGACTGCTGTCCTCGGAACTGGAAATGGAAAACGACACTCAGGGCCGCCGCATCTACCGGATAACGGAAGAGGGAGAAATCTGCCTCATCTTCTGGAAGGCGACGCTCCTTGACTATATGAACAAAATCAAAAAGCTGGCGGAGTCCATTCCTGATACAATGCGCGAAACAGATAAACAAAAACAATAAAGGAGCTCATAGCCGATGGCCTTAAGTTGTGAACGAAGTTTTGAGATAATAACAGAACGATGCGTGCGGTACTACAAAACAGAGGAGAGCGGTTCTATTTTAGAAATCGTCTTTGATGTTATGAACGACGTAAGCTTTCCAATGCACAATTTCGCGCACCACTACCTCGTCCCAGCCGTTCTGCTTTCATCGCTGTATATCGCGAAGAAAGAAAATGAAGAAAAATTCCAGAACGACTTGCATGAGGTCGAAAAGCGGGCAAAAAATGTGCTGCCGGCCTTCTGCGGTTTCTACGGCACCTGCGGCGCCGCGGTTGGATGCGGAATCTATATGAGCGTGGCTACGGGAACCACTCCGCTCTCAAAAGAGACATGGGGACTCTGCAACCGCGCGACTGCGGGCGCGCTCACTAGGATGGCGGAGCTCGGAGGCCCCAGATGCTGCAAAAGAAACACCTTCGCCGCTCTACAGTTTATGAAAAAGTACACGGCGGATAACCTTGGGTACGAGCTGGCTGTCCCGGAGACCATCACATGTGTGTACGGCAAATTCAATAATGAGTGCTTAAAAAATAATTGCCCATATTTTAATGAAGAAAAGGAAGAGACACGATGAAAAAAATTATTTTAAAACTGTTGACGCTCACTTTTATCATAATGGCGTCGGCTCCCTCCGCCATTGCCGCGCAGACGCTTACTGTAGGCAACACAGGCAGCAGCATAAAACCCGCGATGATCGTACTCGCGCAGCAAATGGGCTACTACAAAGACGAAGGCGTCGACGTCGAGATCAAACAGATATCAAACCTCAATGAGGGCATCGCCGCAGTACAGATGGGCAAGCTTGACATCCTGCCGCTTGGAGTCATTCCTTCTATGACCTTCATTGCAAAGGGAGCCGACCTCGTGGTCTACGGAGGCACCATCGCCGAGGGCAGTCAGGGCGTCACGCTCAAAGAGAACAAAGACAAATACAAAAACGTAAAAAACTTTAAGGGCAAAAAAATAGCGGTCCACAGGCCGGAGACGGGCCATATGATCATGAAGGCAAAAATGCGCGAGGCAGGACTTGACCTCAACAAAGATGTTGAGATAATCCAGCTTGACGGCTTTCAGTCAATAATTGAGGCGGTATCAAAAGGCGCGGCCGACATTGGTTTTGTAAACAGCGGTTTTGGCCTGATCGCAGAAAAAAAGGGGCTGGCCGTAGCCTTCAACGTCGGAAGCGCAGCCCCTAACGCCGTCTGCTGCAGGCAGACCACGTCACGGCAGAGCTACACCACAAAATTCGACGCGCTCGTAAAATTCCAGACGGCAAACCTCAGAGCCTACAAACTCCTGCAAGACGACCCGAAAACTGCGGTCAAAAAACTGATGGATTACTCCGGCCAGCCGGAGGATTACGTAAAATACTGCCTTTACGCAAACGTTATGGTAATAACGATGGACCCCGCGGCAAACCGAGTTAAGGATTTTTATGAAATCATGAGAAAGAACGGAGACCTTCCAAAAGGCGCGAAAAATGACATCTCAAAAAACATAGATACAAAAATATATCGCGCCGCGCTCGACGAAATGCTGAAACGTCATCCCAAAGAGGCCTGTTTCAAAAAGATGGACAAAGAATTTGCGGCAAACAACCTCTAGCTCTGTCGTGGAAGCAAGATACGCAATAGAGACTCGCGGGCTCTCCTTCAGCTACAACACGGAGAGCCCCACGATCAACGACCTGTCGCTCTCTGTGCGCCAAGGCGAGTTCGTCTGCATTTTAGGACACAGCGGCTGCGGCAAGAGCACGCTGCTAGGCCTATTGATGGGACTTCTGAAACCGGCCTCCGGCTCTATTTCGATAAACGGCGAAAAAATGCTCGGGCCGACGACGGATAGAACCATCGTCTTTCAAGACTATTCATTATTTCCATGGATGACGGTACGTAAAAATGTTATTTTCGGAATAAAACACTCTCAGAGTATGCGTAAAAAAGAGGCGGCGGAGCTGGCGGATAAGTATCTTGATCAGGTGGGGTTATTTGAAGAAAAGGATAAATACCCGCATCAGCTCTCCGGCGGGATGCGCCAGCGTACAGCCATCGCCCGTTCGCTTGCGATGGACTCCCCCATCTGGCTCTTTGACGAACCGTTCAGCGCGCTAGACCCGCAAATGCGTAAATCGCTGCAAAAACTTGTAGTGGACGTTGCAAAAAAAGAAGCCCTCCGCACAGTTCTCTTTGTGACGCACAATGTGGATGAGGCTGTGACGCTGGGCGAAAGGATACTATTTATGACTGGAGGCGCCATCTATGAAGATATTCGCGTCTCGCTGCCCTACCCAAGAGAAAAAGAGGATATGGCGTTAACCCCGGAATATTTTACGATTACAAACAGGCTGGCGAAGCTTTTCTACGAAACGCGCGGCAGACAGGGGGAGCAGAAAATATGAAACGCTCTGTTTTCATCACACAGTTTTTTTGCGCGGCGCTTACGGCGCTTCTGCTCTTCAATCACGGAGCGTCGCTTGCGGATATCAGAATTTTCCTTGCCGCCGCCGTTCTCATAGAAGCCGTCTACATTGTCCAATTATTAAGAAATCCGGCCAAATCAACGGCTTTTTCGGCGATCACCTCTTTGGTGATAATACTTCTTATTACATGGGAAGCCGCGGCCGTCAATCTCAAAATAGCAAATCCTATTTTGCTGCCGCCGCCCGGCGACGTCTTTCAGGTATTTGAAGACTGCAGGGCTCTTATGCTGAGAGGCATTTTTTCCTCGCTGGCCCTGCTTGGTTTCAGCATCTCCATCGCGCTGACCTCAAGCGTCATCTTGGGACTTGTGGTGAGCAGGTTCCAGTTTCTCAGGGACATGATCCTCCCCATTGCCAAGGTGCTGAGCCCTATACCGCCCATAATCTACAGCCCTTACGCCGTTGCTGTGATGCCAACATTCCGCAGCGCGGCGGCGCTCATAATAATACTAGGCATATTCTGGCCCACGCTCATGGGGATAATAAACAGGGCTTCGTCAATAGACAGACATATCACCGACTCGGCGCTCGCCATGGGACTATCCCATTCGGAGATGATCTTTTGCGTGATACTTCCATACATATTGCCAGGCATCATCTCAGGGCTGCACATAACATTGTCGACATCCTTCCTTCTGCTCACCATGGCGGAAATGACGGGAGCGGCAAGCGGCCTCGGCTACTTCATAAAAAATTACTCGGACTACGCCAACTATACGAACGTCATTGCGGGCATAATTCTAATCGGTATCGTTGTAAGCCTCCTGAATCTGCTCTTGAGCTCCGCCGAAAAAAAATTCATTCGCTGGAAAGAATAAAAATAACGTCACCGCCGATAGCTGGAAAACCAGCGGAAAAACTTTGCCATGCGCTTTCGTTTTTCCGCTGTTTTTTATTTTTGGCCGCCTGCCAGGGTGAGTGCGGCTTTTTTTAGGACATCCACCGCGATGGGCATCGAGGCTTCGTCTATGTCAAACAGAGCGTTGTGATGACCGGCTGGGTTTGAGGAGCCTACGCCAATATAGGTGGCCTGGCCGCCGCGTTCGCGCACGCGGTTTATCAGCCAGCAGGCGTCGTCGCTTCCGCCGCTTGTGCGTTCATCGTTTACAGCGGTTACGCCCTCTGTATCACGCGCGGCCTCCGCTATCAGCCGCGCAAGCTCCGGGGTGCATTCGGCGCACGGCGCCTCGCCCATTTTTTCCACGGAATATTCGCAGCCGTACATGGCGACAGCTCCGCAAAGCACCTGCTGCGCGCGGCCCCACATATAATCGGCTATCTCTTTTGTTTCACCGCGCGTCTCCACCTTCATATAGGCGGAGGGAGGAATGACGTTGCGGCCTTCGCCTGCGTTGAGCACTCCCACGTTGAGCCGCGTACTGCCTTCCGAATGCGGCGCTATGGCGTGCAGAGCAAGAGCGGCTGAGGCTGCGGCAAGCAGAGCGTTTCTGCCAAGCTCCGGTTCGCCGCCAGCGTGGGCGCCGAAGCCCTTGATATGTACGTCAAATTTTGTCGTGCAGAGCATCCCGCGCGTTGCTCCAAAGACGACGCCGGTCGGCAGTCCCAGCCCAAGGTGCATCGCGATGAAATAGTCCGCGTCGTCGACAAGGCCGGCACGCATCACCGCATAGCCGCCGCGCACGCCCTCTTCCGCCGGCTGGAAGATCAGTTTGACGCGGCCCGTGAGCCTTTCCTTTTCCTCGACCAGCAGTTTTGCCAGCACGACGCCGATGGCCGCGTGTCCGTCGTGGCCGCAGGCGTGCATCGAGCCTTTGTTTACGGAGGCGAAGCCTTCGCGCGCTGGCCGGTGGTTTTCGTCTTCCGCCTCCGTTACGTCCACGGCGTCGATATCGAAGCGAAAGGCGACTACCGGCCCAGGGCGCCCCGTATCAAGCTCCGCGCAAAGTCCTGTGAAGTCGCCTGTCTTTTTTACAAACTCTGGATCCGCACCCTGAAGCACCGCGCGCGCGCGTTCCTTTTCCGCGTCGATCTTTCGCCCCATGACGTCCTCCGGATGGATGAAGCTGCCGCCGAAGTCGATTTTTAGCCCAAGGCCGTCAAGCGCCTCCGCAATTTTTGCAGTAGTCCGGAATTCCGCCCAGCCGCTTTCCGCATATTTATGAAAATCGCGGCGGTAGGCGCAAAGCTGTGAAAAAACCTCTTCTTTTGTCATTTTATGATTTGCCTCCGGTCTTTCTATAGTCAGCAAGGCCCGCGAAGCCTGCTGGCTTGCGAAAAATCATCGCCTTCTACTTCCACATGTCATTTTTGATATCTAAAAAGATCTGTATACGCATAAAAATATTTTATCACACCGGCACACGGGCGCGCCTCGTCTCTTTCGGGAACTCCCGTGACACAAGTACAGAGGCCTCGCAAAACGCGAGGCCTCTGTACTTGTGTCGGTCGTCTTATTTTTGACGCGCTGCGCACCTGGGGCGCGTTATTTCAGGAAGTCCTCCACGATTGAAACGAACACTGCGCTTCCGCTTGAGAAGACGTCTTCGTCCACGTCGAACTTCGGATTATGGTGCGGCACGTCGGTTCCTTTTTCAGCGTTGACGGAGCTTAAGAACATGAACGCGCCGGGCTTTTCTTTGAGATAGTAGGCGAAGTCTTCGCCTCCCATGTTCGGCTGCGGCAGCGATGTTTTTACATTCTTTCCGCCGAGCACGCGGGTCGCGGCGGAGGCCGCAAGAGATGCCATCGCGTCGTCGTTGACCACGGGGGGCGCGCCCCAGTCCATCATGTAGTCGCAGCCGCCGCGGAAGGTCTTCGCTGTGTTTTCGGCAACTTCGCCTATCCTGCGCGCCATGTACTGGCGCACCTTTTCGTCAAAGGCGCGGATGGTGCCCTCAATGACGACTTCGTTTGGGATGACGTTGTAGGCGAAGCCGCCGTTGATTTTGCCGATGGTGAGCACGGCGGGCGTCGCGCCCGCTATCTCGCGGGCTATTATTTCCTGTAGTCCGATGACGATGTGAGAAGCGATGTTGATCGGGTCTACGCCCTTTTCCGGCACGGAACCGTGGCAGCCACATCCCTTCGCCGTGATGACGAAGCGGTCAAACGAAGCCATGACGCAGCCAGGGACTACGACGAGCGTTCCGCTTGGGATCTCCGTTCCAAGGATGGAGCCGATGTGCAGGCCAAATACCGCGTCTACCCCATCCATCGCGCCTTCGCTTATAGCGACCTGCGCGCCTTTTGATATTTCCTCCGCCGTCTGGAAGAGGAACTTTACATTGCCTTTAAGCTCGCCCTTGTGCGAATTTAGGACTTTCAGCGCGCCAAGCAGCATTGCTG
Source organism: Cloacibacillus sp. (assembly GCA_036655895.1). Classification (NCBI taxonomy): domain Bacteria; kingdom Thermotogati; phylum Synergistota; class Synergistia; order Synergistales; family Synergistaceae; genus Cloacibacillus; species Cloacibacillus sp. The sequence goes on from JAVVPF010000011.1 coordinate 71,079, forward strand.
CGTGCGTATCGTGCCCGCAGGCGTGCATCCGGCCTTCATGTTTTGAGGCAAAAGAAAGCCCCGTATCCTCCGTGATGGGGAGCGCGTCGATGTCCGCGCGCAGCAATATAGTCTTTCCGGGAAGACCGCCCTTTATCATTCCGATGATGCCCGAATCCATCTTGTTTTTTGTATATGGGACGCCGAGACGGTCAAGTTCGTCGCAGATGTACTGCTGCGTCTTCGGAAGTTCTTTGCCCAGCTCCGGGATCTGATGAAGATCACGGCGGAGTTTTGTGATATAACTCTGTTCGTTCATGCATTCCTGCCACATAATAAAAGCCTCCCTGATAGATTTACCAAGCCCGCAG
>JAVVPF010000012.1 GCA_036655895.1 Cloacibacillus sp.
GGCCAGGCCTCCAAATCCACCCCGCGCGGCGCCGTCGCCAAATTCGCAGCCGCCGGCAAAAAAATGGGCAAAAAAGATTTGGCCCTCATGGCCATAAGCTACGGCAACGTCTACGTAGGGCGCGTAGCGCTTGGCGCAAACGACGCCCAGACCATAAAAGTATTCAAAGAAGCCGAAGCCTACGACGGCCCCTCCCTCATCATCGCCTACAGCCACTGCATAGCGCACGGCATAGACATGGTAAAAGGACTTGAGCAGCAGAAAAAAGCCGTAGAATCCGGCCACTGGGTGCTCCTCAGATACAACCCGGACCTGGCGGCCCAGGGCAAAAACCCCCTCGTCATAGACAGCAAAGAGCCCACCCTGCCGCTTGAAGACTACATCTACAGCGAAGTAAGATACAAGAGCCTTAAAGCCGCGGCCCCCGAAGAGGCGGCGCTGCTGCTTGAAGAAGAGAAAAAAACACTAAAAGACAAGTGGCGCTACTACAAACACATGGCCGCTATGCAGATGGAGGATTAAGTTTAAAAATGTCCGAAATTGAAATCAAGCAAGAGATCAAAGACAGCTGCGGAAACGTAATCGCGACGAAGATCACGAAAAGCTCTGAGGCCGGCGCCTCAAAGTCTGAGCAGCGCCCGGCGGCAAAAGCCGCGCGCGCGTCGGAAAGTATGCCCAAACAGCAGGTGACCGTCACCGAGGCCAAAAAGCCCGAAGCGCCGAAGAAAAAGGCGCGCGTCGGCATCATGGAGACCGCCTTCCGCGACGCGCACCAGTCGATAATGGCGACGCGTCTTCGCACCGACGACATGCTCCCTATCTGCGAAGCTATGGACGAAGTCGGCTACCACGCTATTGAGATGTGGGGCGGAGCGACCTTCGACTCAGCGATGCGTTTTCTCAACGAAGACCCGTGGGAAAGGCTGCGCCAGATCAAAAAACGTCTTAAGAACACAAAGACGCAGATGCTCCTTCGCGGACAGAACATCGTCGGCTACCGCCACTATTCCGACGAAGTGGTGCGCGAGTTCGTAAAGCGCGCCATCGGAAACGGCATCGACATCGTTCGCGTCTTTGACGCTCTCAACGACCTCCGCAACATGTCCATCGCGGCTGAGGCCGTCAAAAAAGAGGGCGGCGAGCTCCAGATGACGATCTCCTACACCATCTCGCCCGTCCACACCCTCGACCTCTTTGCGAAGCAGGCTCAGGAGATGGCCGACATGGGCGCGGACTCCATAGCGATAAAGGACATGGCGGGGCTTCTTTCGCCCGTCGCCGCAGCCTCACTGGTCAAAGCCATCAAGAGCAAGGTAAACCTCCCCGTCCAGCTCCACAGCCACTACACCAGCGGCATGGCGGCAATGAGCTACATGGCCGGCCTCGAAGCTGGAGCTGACGTAATAGACTGCGCCATCTCGCCCTTTGCGATGGGCACCAGCCAGCCCGCCACAGAAACGATGGTGGCTGCTCTTGCAGGAGGGCCGCTCGACACGGGCCTCTCGCTCGAAAAGTTGCTGCCGGTAGCCAACCACTACCAGATGCTGCACGACAAATATAAAGACATAATCATGGGCGTAAGCGGCGTCAACATCAACATCCTGCTCTACCAGATACCGGGCGGCATGTATTCCAACCTCCAGAGCCAGCTCAAAGAGGGCGGATGCCTCAACAAGTTCAAAGAGGTGATGGAAGAGGTGCCGCGCGTGCGCAAAGAGATGGGCTATCCGCCGCTCGTGACCCCGACAAGCCAGATAGTCGGCACGCAGGCCGCGATGAACGTCATCTCAGGCAAACGCTGGAAGATGGTGCCAAACGAAGTGCGTCAGTATTTCCGCGGCTATTACGGAAAGACGCCCGCGCCCGTCGACCCAGAGATACAGAAGCTCGTGCTCGGCGAAGAAGAGCCGATCACCTGCCGTCCCGGCGAGAAGATAGCGCCGGAGATCGAACAGGCGACGAAAGAGATCGGCATGTGGGCGACGCAGCCGGAGGACATCTTGAGCTACATCCTCTTCCCGCAGGTCGCGAAAGATTTCCTGCCAAACAAGTTTGCGCGCGAGAACTTCGTGAACATCGGACAGGAGCCGCAGGAGGATCCCGAGGCCTACGCTATCTAGCCAGAACGCGGCATAAAAACAAAAAAGCAATATCAACGGTCCCGAAAGCTAAAATTTGCTTTCGGGATTTTTTTGAAATTTCTTGCTTTATAAACTAGAAAGATTATAATGTCCTTAATGTTGTTATCAATGTTTTACCAAAAGGAGGCCTAAAATGGCAAAGAGAAACTTTAAATCCCGCAGAAGGGCGTTTACCCTCGTTGAGTTATTGATAGTCATAATCATTATTGGCATACTTGCCGGCATGATGATGCTGTCGGCGGGCGCCGCAACGGACAAGGCGACGGCGACGAGGATAATTTCAGATACACGCACAATGAAGGCGGCGGCTGTAATGTACAAGGCTGACTACGGCAGCTGGCCGTTATGGATTTATGATGTAGACAAGTATGTGAACAAGGATGCCTCCGGCGACACGTCGGTGCTGCCGGGAAAATATTTTGACGTGGACCCGGTAGGCGACGGCTACTGGATAGGGGCCATGAAATTACCGGACGGCGGAGTGTTCGCTGTAGCTCAGCTCACCGCCGTGAGCGACGCCGTAAAAAAATCACTTGAATCAGCGGCGGAAGGCGGCGGCCTATATGGCGTAGGTGCTGTACACGGAGGAAACATTACTACAGCGTCTCTTAAACCATTTAAGGCTACGGACAAAGGCCTCGTCATGATAATCAGCAAGTAACTGCACCAAGAAGGGGGTACTTATAAATGGACGAAAACAAGAACAAGAAACTTACTAACGAAGTTGGCGCGCCCGTATCAGACAATGAAAACTCAATGACCGCGGGGCCGCGCGGGCCTGTCCTCATGCAGGACGTATGGCTCATGGAGAAGATGGCGCACTTCAACCGCGAAGTGATCCCGGAACGCCGGATGCACGCGAAGGGCAGCGGCGCCTACGGAAAACTTACCGTGACGCACGACATCACAAAGTACACAAAAGCCAAGCTTTTTGAAAAGATCGGCAAGGAGACGGAACTCTTCGTTCGCTTCTCAACGGTCGCCGGAGAACGCGGCGCGGCCGACGCGGAGCGTGACATTCGCGGCGTCGCAGTCAAGTTCTACACGGAAGAGGGCAACTGGGACCTCGTAGGCAACAACACCCCCGTATTCTTCATCCGCGACGTCCATAATTTCTCAGACCTTAACCGCGCGGTCAAGCGCGACCCGAAGACCAACATGCGTTCTGCGCAGAACAACTGGGACTTCTGGACGATGCTGCCGGAGACGACGCATCAGGTGACGATAACCATGTCAGACCGCGGGCTTCCGCTCTCCTACCGTCACATGGACTTCTTCGGCGAACACACCTTCAGCATGTACGACGCGGAGAACAAACGCGTCTGGGTGAAGTTCCATTTCAAGACGCAGCAGGGCATCAAATGCCTGAGCGACGCCGAGGCGGCGGCGGTCATAGCCAACGACCGCGAAAGCCATCAGCGCGACCTCTTTGAGTCCATCGAAAAGGGAGATTTCCCGCGCTGGACGATGTACATCCAGGTGATGACCGAAGAGCAGGCCAAAAATCATTACGAAAATCCGTTCGACATCACAAAGTGCTGGCGTCATAAAGAGTTCCCGCTCATCGAAGTGGGAGTGCTAGAGCTTGACCGCAACCCTGAAAATTATTTCGCCGAGGTGGAACAGTCGGCCTTCACGCCTGCGCACGTCGTGCCCGGCATCGGTTTCTCGCCCGACAAATTCCTGCAGGGACGTCTTTTTGCCTACGGCGACGCGCACCGTTACCGCCTTGGAGTCAACCACGACCAGATCCCCGTCAACCGCGCTAAGTGCGAAGTGCACAGCTATCACCGCGACGGCATGATGAGGACGGACGGCAACTACGGCGCGACGAAGGGCTATTCACCGAACTCGATGGGCGAATGGGCCGCGCAGCCTGAATTTGCCGAGCCGCCGCTTGATCTTGAAGGCGCCGCGTGGAGATTCGACCCGAAAGACGACCCGACCGACGACAACTTCCGTCAGGCCGGCGAGCTCTACCGCCTGATGACTGAAGAAAAGCGCGCGATACTTATCGACAACACCGCGCGCAACATAGCGCCAGTGACAGACAACATCAAATACCGCCACGCGGTTCACTGTTTCCTCGCCGACCCGGAATACGGCGAGCGCCTCTCAAAGGCGATGGGCGTCTGCTTCAACAAGGTGCAGGAGCTGGCGAAGCTCACCAACAACGAGCTGAACGAAGCCACTAAAGAGGGCGCGAGGCTGTAAGGCGCCGGCTCTTCCATAGTGACGATATAAAAGCAAGGCCCCGGACTTCGCGTCAAGCGCCGGGGTCTTGCTTTAATTTACCTTGATGTTTACCGCTACGATGAGGCAGACGGTCGGAGGCTCCGACGGTTTGCCGTATTGCAGGTAAAAGCGCGAACGGCCGCTTGCCGTGGCGCGGTATATCCTTTTTTCCAGACCGCCCGCGCCGTCTTTGTCGTTCGGGTAAGTGGGCGGCAGATAGGTCACTGAAACGAGCGAAAGGCCCGGGGGCATCGCGCCCACCTCGGTCCAGATTGCGCCGGTCGTCGGGTTGGCGTCGAGCACAAGTTCAAAGTCGCGGTCCAGCACGCCTTCTACGTTTTTCGTAACTACGTCCGCGCTTTTCGTATCGGTGAACGGCAGCTCGCGCGTAACGCGCCGCACCGCCGCTTCGCAGACGCCGGAAAGAGCCGCCGTCATTGCGAGAGCCGCAAGCAGCAGAAAAATTGTCTTCCTCATGGCATCATCTCGTCTGTTATAAATTATTGCCGCGCTTCGATTATATCGCAGGCCGCCCCGCTATGCTACAATATTGTGACAGGTATCGAAGTATTAATAATATTTAAGGAGGGCTTACACATGGCGCAATATATGCATCTGGGCGTGCCGGTAACGGAGCCGCAGCCCAACGAGGTTTATTCCCCGGAGATGAAACTCTTTCTCACAGACCCGAAGGATCACCCCTATCAGTACGAGTGCCTTCGTTTTGAGGCGGATTCGCAGATGCCGGAGGATCTAAAAAAATATCCTCACGTGGCGTACAAAGTGGAGGACCTTGAAGACGAGCTTTCGAGATGCGAAAAGATAGTTCTGCCGGCGACGCCTGTCGACGCGCATACGAAAATAGCCTTCGCGTGGCGCGACGGCGTGCTCTTTGAACTGATGCAGTGCGATTGATATACAGGAGGTAATTCTTATGGCGATGAAAAAATTCATAAACAACTCAGATACACTGGTAAAAGAAACACTTTCCGGGCTGGAACTGGCCTTCCCGCACAAAGTCGAAGTGCGCAAGAACAATCTGGTCGTCAACAAAAATCTCGACAAGGCCGACCGCGTGCATATCGTGACGCTGGGCGGCGCCGGCCACGAACCGGCGCTTGCTGGCTTCGTAGGCGACGGGATGTTTGACATCTCCGTGGTGGGCGACGTATTTGCCGCGCCTGGCCCCGCCGCCTGCTTTGAGGCGCTTTCGCTCGCCTCGCAGCCGAAGGGAGCGCTCTTTATCGTGCTCAACCACGCGGGCGACATGATGACCGCAGAGATGACGATGGAGCAGGTAGAAGACGCCGGCCTCAAAGTGGCGCGCGTCACGACGCAGGAAGACATCTCAAACGCTCCGCGTTCCGACGGCGCAAACCGCCGCGGGCTCGTCGGATGCGTGCCTCTTGCGAAAATTGCGGGCGGCGCGGCCCTCTTGGGCAAGGAGCTTGAAGAGGTGCGCGCGGTGGCTCAGAAGTTTGCAGACAACATGGCCACGATAGCGGTAGCCTGCCGCGGCGCGACCCATCCGGCAAACGGCGCGGAAATATCACACTTCTCCGACGACGACATGGAAATCGGCATGGGACAGCACGGCGAAGGCGGCGGCGGACGCATGACGATGAAGAGCGCGAAGGAGACTGCGGAGATAATGACGCAGGAGCTTATCGACGACCTCGGCCTCAAAAGCGGCGAAGAGGTGATGCTCATCGTAAACGGCTCCGGCGCTACGACGCTGATGGAGCAGCTCATCGTATTCAAAGACTGCTGTGAATATCTGAAGGGCAAAGGCATCAAGGTAGTCGCGTCTTACGCGGGAGAGGTGCTCACCGTTCAGGAGGCCGCAGGCTTCCAGCTCTTCGTGGCGCGCATGGACGACGAGATGCTCAAATACTGGCAGGCCCCCTGCAATACGCCCTACTACACGGTGCGGTAAGCGCCGGGATGAAGTGTTGATGATGGAAAAACTGGAATACGCGCGTTTCGTCAAAATGCTCGAAGAGGCGGCCTCCGCCATCTCCGCGGCAAAGGACGAGCTGACGGAGCTTGACTGCAAAATAGGCGACGGCGACCACGGCACCACTATGGTGAAGGTGATGGAGCAGGTAAAAGAGACGGCGGCCGGTTACGAAGGCCGCGACTTCAAAGGCCTGCTTTCCGCGATAGGCGCGGCGGTGCTGAACATGGGCGGCGGCGCCACAGTGCCGCTCTTTGGCTCGCTCTTCTCCGGCATGGGGCGCGCGACGCCCGACGGCGCGTCGGAGCTTACAAAGGACGAACTTGCCTGCGCCTTAAAAAGCGGCGAGGCGAGGCTTTTGAAATTCTCAAAGGCTCCGCTTGGCGCAAAGACGCTTGTTGACGCGCTGACCCCGGCGGTGCAGACCTTCGCTGAGTTCCCCGGAACGGACATAGCGGCGGCGCTTGAGGCGGCGAGGCTTGCGGCGCACGAGGGCTGCATGAAGACGATGGACTATGTCGCCACCTTCGGGCGCGCGAAATACATGGGAGAAGAGGCGCTCGGCGTCCCCGACCCGGGTTCGGTCTCAGTATCAATAATATTCAAGGCCTTTGCGAAAGCCGCGAACGATTGACGAAAAAAACAGGAGTACGAAAATGGTAGATAAAATAGGAAACATAATGGCGCACGACTACGGCCTCGACCGGCCGGTAAAGCAGGCGAGTTTTTACGTAAAGGGAGCCGAACACTGCGGATGGGGCATGAAAGACCGCCTCTCGCGCATCTTCGACCCAAAGAGCGGACGCACCGTCATGCTTGCCTTCGACCACGGCTACATCATGGGGCCGACCGCCGGGCTTGAACGTCTGGACCTCGCCATCCCGCCTCTTGCTCAATACGCGGACGTTCTGATGGCGACGCGCGGCGCGATAAAGACCTGCGTCCCCCCTGACTGCGGCAAAGCGATAGCGCTGCGCTGCACGACAGACACCAGCGTCCTGCACGAGGACCTAAGCTACGGACATGTGGGCGTAAACGTTGAGGACGCGATACGCCTCAACGCCTCCTGCATGGTGGTGCAGACCTTCGTAGGCTCCGCAAACGAAGTAGGCAGCCTGAAAAACCTCTGCGACACTATAGACGCAGGCAACCGCTACGACATCCCCGTAATGGGAGTGACGGCGGTCGGCAAGGAGATGGAGCGCACAAAGCGCTACTTCCAGCTTGCGACGCGCATCTTGGCGGAGCTTGGCGCGCAGATAATAAAAACCTACTACTGCGAGGGGTTTGAAGAGGTTACGGCGGCCTGTCCCGTGCCGATCGTCATAGCCGGCGGCAAAAAAACGCCGGAGCTAGAGGCGCTCCAAATGGCCTGCAACGCCATCCGCGACGGCGCAGCTGGCGTGGACATGGGACGCAACATCTTCCAGTCCGAAAACCCGGCGGCCATGCTTGCCGCAGTGCGCGCCGTGGTACACGACGGCGCGTCGGCAAAAGATGCCTACGACCTCTTTTTGTCGCTGAAATAAAAAACAAATAAAAACCGCGCGCGGCGCCCCGCAAACGGGGTCCCGCGCGCGGACTCATTTCTCCGAGAGCCAGCCTGAGGGAGGCGCAAGCTTGCAGATGGAAAAATTCAATGTTACCGCCTTTTTAGCCTATGTCCTTATCTGCGCCTACACTCCCGGCCCGAACAACATACTTTCGATGTCGGCGGCGGGCAAGTACGGTTTCAAACGGACGCTCCCGCTGCTTGGCGGCATCTTCACCGGCTTTGTCATAGTCATGCTCCTTTGCGCCTATTTCAGTGTAGCGCTTGCCGCCGTCGTCCCCAAGGTTTTGCCTGTCATGAAATGGATAGGCGCAGCCTACATCCTCTGGCTTGCGTGGCATATATGGAAAGATACGGGAAAAGAGACGCATAAAGAAGCGAAGCCCACAGAATGCCGCTTTATCACGGGATTTATGCTTGAGTTTGTAAATGTGAAGATAATGCTTTACGGCGTCACATCGCTTACGTCGTTTGTCATGCCCGCCTTCAAAGATACGGCGACCGTCGTTGCCTTCGCCGTGCTTCTGGCTGTCATAGGCTCCTCCTCCAACATAACATGGGCACTTTGCGGAGAGGTCTTCGACCGCTTCTTCCGCCATCATCAAAAACAGCTCAACGCCGTGATGGCGCTGCTTCTGGCATACTGTGCCGCGGGGCTGCTCCTTTAAGATAAAAATTAAATTTTATTTTTATTCTTCCCGCACCGAGCCGTCAGGCGCCACCATCTTTTTTGTGTATTCTATGAAACGCCGGGAGGCGGGGGATGCCTCTTCAAAGGAGCGGACGCAGAGCGCGAGGTCTCGATGGATGGCCGGGGCAAGAGGCAGCATCGCAGCGCGGCCCCTGTACGCCTGCATGACAAGCTCCGGCAGGATGCTTATCCCAAGGCCGTTTTCCACCATCGAGAAGGCCGTGTGGTCGTCGTGCGAGGTGAATTTTATATTCGGAGACAGAGAATATTTTTGAAGTATTCTGTTTGTGTCGTAGTCAAAGCCGCGCGTAAGCAGTATAAAATCAGCGCCGTTGAAGGCTTCAAGCGGAAAAGCCTCCGCCGCGGCCATCGGGTGGCCGAACGGAAGAATGGCAAGAAAGGCGTCCTTTTTCAAAATGTGCCGGTCGTACCCGCGTTCCGGCTGCACGCTCATAAAGGCGAGGTCGACCGCCCCGTCCTCAAGCGCCGCCTCCAACTGGCCTATGCCGCCCTCCGTTATCTCTATTTTTATATTCGGGAAATCTCGCTGGAAGCGTTTTATTATCTTCGGCAGCCAGTAAAATGAAATGCTCGTGAATGCGCCAATGCGCAGCGTGCCGCAGATGAGCCCGTTTATGGAGCTTACCGTCTGCCCAAGCTGCTCGTTCCATTTCGCCATCTCCCGAAGGCACGGCAGCACGCGCTCGCCCTCCGGCGAAAGCCGCACTCCGTCGCGCACGCGCAGGAAGAGGCGAAAGCCGAATTCCTCCTCGACGCCGCGTATCATGTGGCTGACGCCGGACTGAGTGTAGCCGAAGGCCTCGCCCGCCCGGGTGAGGTTTTTGCACTCCGCCGCTTTTATGATGACCTCGTATTTTCTGATCTCCATCTGCGCGCCTCCTTCATAAAAACTGATGTTGAAATAAATCATTTATCCGCCCTTTACTATATAATGATATTATATATCGACCTTGATACGGAGGGATACAAATGCGTTCGGCGGCCTTTAAAAAATTTATTTTCGCAATGATATTGATACCATTTCTTTTGATCTTCCCGCACGCCGCCACAGCCACAGGTTCGCTTGACGACTTGAACGACGAGATTGCGCGCTACCAGACGGAACCCCTGAAACGCGCGCGCGAAATAGAAGACGGCCTGCGAAAAATGCGCGAAGTAGAAGACGGCCTTGCACGTCAGTATGACGTAAAAATGTCGGACGTGCTCGCCTACGAGTACGAGCTTGAATGGCTGGTAGACACTTACTACAGCCTATACTTCCTCCAAAAACGCGGAGACGCGAAAAGCACCTTCGTACTTGACGACGCCGAAATAAACGAACTCGCCGCAAAAAAACCGCCCTACACCTTCTCATTCTACCTTGGCGTAGCAAACGACATGGCGACCTGCACCGAAAAATTCATGGAAAACCGCGAGGCGTTCGTAAGCGGGCAAAAACACGTACAGCAGCTCAGCGAAGAAAGAAAAGATGCAGAGCGCGCCTATCGCCGCTGCCGTGAAAAAACGCTGCTTTCTTCTGAAAACAGAATAAAATACAACTTTGAGCTGCTTGTCATCAAGGCGAAGCTCGAACGCAGCGTGGCAGACCATACCTTCTACGAGCTGGCCATGAAAATTTCGGAGTCGCGCGGCGCCGAGATGAAAGAAAAGATAGACATGCTCGCCCCCATCCTGAAGAACATACGCGCCAATATCAAAATGGACAATGAGACCTTTGAGTATCTCGACTCGATAGCCTTTGGCAAAATGAGGAACATCCACAACATCACCGAGATGCTTTCACATAAATTCAACGAACTAAGCGAAACGAGACGCTACGCGGAGCGGCCCTCTCCGTTTCTGCGCTACAGCATACTGACCGAACAGACCCTGGTGGAAAGAGAACTGCTCTTTGTGCTGGACCTTGCCGAGGAATGGGCCGCCATGAGGCTCGTCTGGCGTTCAATGGGCGAAATGTTCACCGAAAAACTTACCGCACAGGAGCAGCGCGCGGTAAAAGCGAGGATAGAGGAGCAGACGAGCCAGGCGCAGAACGCTCTTGAATATGCGAACAAAGAGATGCAAAAAATACGTTCTGCCGAGGACGAAGTGCAAAATCGCTTTGGCGACGGTGATATAGCGCCCTTTTCCAAAGAGGCCAGAGAGCGCGACCTCTTTATGGAGAACCTAGAGGCGCGCAAGGAGCGTTATCTCTCCTACATCGTCATGCTTGGCGCGATGCGCAGCCATTACGAAACGCTCAAAGAAGAGACGGCCAGGATACTGGGAGAAGGCAGCGCAAAGGAAGACATAACGGACACATGGGGCGAAAATATCTCCTCAATGCTCGACTACGAGCTATGGAACGTCGGAGACTATCCAATCACCGTGGAGAAGATTGCGCTCGCCGCCTTGATTTTCGCCGTTAGCCTCTGCGTCACGCTGCTTTTCGTGAAGCTGCTCAAAATACATCTTAAAAAATCGCGTTCCATGAGCCGCCACAGCGCGCTGCTCGTACAAAACCTCGTCTTTTATTTCGGTGTGGCCGTCTCGTTCCTGCTCACCCTCTGGATGCTTCACATCCCTCTCACCGCCTTCGCCTTCATGGGGGGCGCCGTCGCCATCGCCATAGGTCTCGGCACCCAGAAAATAATGGGAGATACGCTGAGCGGGCTTCTGTTGCTCTTCCAGAAAAAGCTGCGCATCGGCGACGAGGTGATAATAGGCGACGTGCAGGGCGTAGTACACGAAATAACGCTGCAAAACACCGTACTGCTCTGCGAAGAGACGAAACACATGATAATACCGAACAGCCGCGTGCTTGAAAGCTCCGTGCTGAACCTCACGCTCGACAGCACCGTCATGCGCACGGAGCTGAACATCCCCGTCTCGTATGACGCTGACATCGAACTTGCCCTTCTTCTCATAAAACGCGTGCTCGAAGACAACAAAAGCGTTTTGAAACAGCCGCCCTTCCGCATCCTATATTCCGACGCTGGAGACGGAAGGATCGTCATCAAAGCCAGATTTTTCATCGACATCAAAGTGACCTTTGAAAGCATCATAAAAAGCGCCCTGCGGCTCAGCATAATAAATTTATTCAAAGAGCACGGCCTTTCGCTGAACACTCCCAAAAACGATGTCAGAATAGTTTCGTGACATGTATGACTATTGTAAATATTTAGACAAAGATGTCATATAAAGGCTCCCGTCGGCCGCGCCGCCCTCTCATATTGATTTACCGCATATATGGAGAGATAAATTTCGACGTGTCTTAACAAAGCCGCTGACAGTCAGCTTTTTTCATCTAAGCAAAACTACTGTGAAATTGGCATATATATAAATATTTCGTTTTACTTTTAATTTGCCGTTGCATATACTGGCGATACTTTAAAGAAACATAAGAGCGACGGGTTGAAGGGGGTAAGTATCATGCCGATAGGGGAATTTATTCTAATAGCGACGATGAGCATAACGGCACTTGCGTCTGTCCTGTTTACATTCTACATGCTGAAAGTTACGATCTGGAGCGAACCAGACGTTGTAAAGATTCCGGCCGCCCAGGCCCACAAAGCGGGTTGCTGAAATAATTTTCCACTCCCTAGGAAAAGACATGGCCTTCCATTTTGGAGGGCCAAAATTTTTGCCGCGCGGCATGAAAATAATTCATGTCACGCATTATATCTTGTCGTTTTACTAATCTTAAGCGTGCTGATATTATAAACCCATCAAGAACGGCCGTTCTGAAAGTTTTAATTTAGACATTCTAAGGAGGTTGTGATCATGATGGGATTCGGAGAATTTTTGATGATAGCGCTTACAGCCGTTACGGCCGCTGGAAGTTTTGTTTTCGCGCTTGTAATGTCGGTCAAAGACGTCTGGCTTGAAGATGCGGCCAAGGACGTTCAGAAAGTGGTAAAGGCCGCATAGGCCATTTGCATAAAGCTTCTCTTCCTAAAAAGGCGGTGCAAGCCCCTTTCCCTTAAAACCCCTCCCGCCGGCGCAGGCCCAGCGGGAGGGGTTTTGTATAGATGGGAGGCTTTGCCGCGATACTCAAGGCGGCGCCTACACGTTGCCGATGATCACCGTCTTTAGTTTTTCTTTTGCCGTCTCTGCAAGTTCGCGCAGCGTTTGCGCAGATGTGGCGGCGCGGTCTGTGACAAGTCTTCGCGGGAAGAATCTCGTTATGTGCAGTGGTATGTTTTCATCTACTGAGGCTATCCACTCCGCCATGCGGCGCATCTCCTCTTCTGCGTCGTTTTTTCCTGGCACTATGAGCGTCGTAAGCTCTACGTGAGCGTTGGCCGCGGCGGCCGTGATGAAGCGTTTCACCGTTTCAAGGTCCCCGCCAAGCCATTTGTAGTAGTCTTCCGTGAAGCCTTTGAGGTCGATGTTCCACGCGTCTATGAAGGGCAGCACCGGGGCAAGCGCCGCCTCCGTTACGGAGCCGTTGGTGACGACGACGTTTTTCATTCCGAGGGCGCGCACCTCTTTTGCGCAGTCGCGCACGTATTCCCAGCCCACCATCGGCTCGTTGTAGGTGTAGGCGACGCCGATGTTGTTCCGTTCTCTTAAGCTGTACGCAAGCTCCGCAAGACGCGCCGGAGGCAGCTCCTCCGTGACGAGCGTATCAGGGCCCGCGCCAGCCAGTTCGTAGTTCTGGCAGAAGGGGCAGTTGAGGTTGCATCCGAATGTGCCGACGGAGAGTATCATGGAGCCGGGGCAAAAACGCGCAAGCGGCTTTTTTTCTATTGGGTCGAGCGCCACCGACGCCACGCGGCCGTAGCTGAGGCTGACGCTTCTTGCGCCGTGGTTGGCGCGCGCGTGGCAGAGGCCGCTTTGCCCCTCTTTTAGCTGGCAGTGGTGGAAGCAGTATGGGCAGCTTATCGCGGTATCGTTAGTAATGGCGCACCACCTCAAATCTTTCAAGGCTTACCGTTTCGTCGGGGCGGATGCCGGCCTTTTGTTTCGCTATTTCTATCTGCTGACGCACGCTGCCGACGCCCTCCAGGTTTGGCAGAAGCAGCCCCCGTCTTGCGCCGCGCGTCACGATGACGCCAAATTTTTTTACGTCAAGCTCCGACTCTGAGGCTATAGGCTCCGTGGGGCCGAGAACGTCTACGGAGCAGGTGATTTTTTCCAGCTCGTCGGGGCGCACCGGCTCAAAGCGCGGGTCCTGCGTCGCGGCGCTTATTGCGTTCTGGATTATCTCCCGCGCGACGGAGCTTTGTGTTGGCGATGTCGTTCCGATGCAGCCGCGCAGCCGTCCCTCTTTTTTGAGCGATACAAAGACGCCGGCGCGTCGTTTCGTCAGTTCTGGAGGAAGGCCGGAGGGTTCGGAAAGTTTCGTGCCGTTTTTTACGTATGACTCTATTGAGGCGCGCGCAAGCCGCACGAACTGGTCTTCGTTTTTGCGAAGGTCCGATGTGCGCCGCGCCTCGTTTTCTTCGTACAGCGCGAGAAAGCGGCGGCTTTCGTCGTTCGCGCCGGCGGTGAAGGTGCAGACGCCGTAGCCTACGCCGAACGGCCCCTCGTAAGAAAGTTTTTCGGCCTTTACGTCGCGCCCGTCGAAAGCGCCCGCCATTATTACGAACGAGCGCTGTCCGCACTCTCCCGCCTCTTCACACTCCTCTTCGGAGAAATCAAAAAGCTCTCCGAAGGCGCCGCGCCCCATCACGTCCATGATGCGCGCGTCGTATTTCGGCCCCGCTTCGTTGTAGCCGTAGGGGCCGTCAGCGGAAAGCCTGTGCGAAAGATCTCCGCTTGCGATGAAGACGGTGTTTCCGCCGAGCTTTTCCGCCGTCTCTTTTATGAGTATGCCAAGCCGGTAATGTTCCTGCGCCGTGAGGCCCGAAAGCCCGATGCGCACAAATTTTGTCTGCGAGAGGTCCATCGTTTTTTCAAGAAAATATAGCGGGACCATCGTCGCGTGGTCCAGTTTTTTGTCGCGTTCGCCGAGCGTGCCCGCGGGAAATCCCTCGCGCTCAGCTGCGGCCGAGAGCGCCTTCGTGAACTCGCGGTCGTAATCCGCGCGGAAGGCGGCATTTGGCGCGCCGAACTGGGCGAAGCTGCCGGAGGCCCCGCCGCCGGGCGATATGTGGAAGTAGTCCGCGTAGGCCGTGGCGTGCGGCGAGGTGATTATCACCCTCTTCGGCGCCTGCTGCGCGACGAACGCGGCCGCTTTTTCACAGGCTTTTGCCGTAGCCGTTATTTTGCTTTCCTCGCCGCGTCCCACAGCCGGCACTATGAGCGGGGGGTGCGGGAGCATTATTCCTGCTGTTATCGACATTTTTATCACCTCTGATAAATATTGTTCTATATTTTTAAGGCGATCATAGTCTTTTGTCCAAAAAAGTTAATGGCAAATCTACGCGTTAACGGCAGCGCCGCTACTGGTATCTTACGAGCCTCGCGCTCACGTCGAGCTTCATCTCAGTTTTGTCCAGCAGCTCCTGCATCGGGCAGTCGGCGGCCAGCTCCGTCAGCACCATGCGGCCGTAGATACATTCAACGACGCAGTATTCTGTCACTATCATGTTTACGACGCCGCGCCCAGTAAGGGGCAGAGTGCATTTGTTGACCAGCTTGCTCCGGCCGTTTTTGTCAAAATGGCGTGTGGCTGCGTACACCTTCTTCGCGCCCGTTACGATGTCCATCGCGCCGCCCATGCCGGGCACTCGCACCTTTGGGATCATCCAGTTCGCGAGGCTGCCCTCGGCGTCCACTTGAAGCGCGCCCAGTATCGTCACATCGATATGGCCGCCGCGCATTATCGAAAAGCTAAGGTCTGCGCCGATTATCGCGCCGCCCGCAAGCACGGATATCGGCGCGCCGCCAGCGTCGATGGTGCGGAGGTCGTGTTTGTCCTTTGTCGGCCCCGCGTTTATCACTCCGTTTTCCGTTTGCAGAATGAGCCGCACCCCTTCGGGCACGTAGTCGGGCACGAGCTGCGGTATGCCTATGCCAAGATTGACGAGCGCGCCGTCTTCAAGGTCTTCCGCAAGTTTTTTTGCGATGCGCATGCGCGCCTCTTCTTCGCTACGTTCTGGAAGCATATTCGCCGTCTCCTTTCAGCACGAGGGCGTCAATAAAAATTCCCGGCGTCACGACGTGTTCCGGCGCGATGCCGCCAAGCGGCAGCACTTCGTCCACCTCTACGATGACTTTTTTTGCCGCCGTGGCCATTGTCGGGTTGAAGTTTCTGTTTGTGCCGCAGTATATCAGGTTGCCGGCGGCGTCGGCCTTGTAGGCGCGGATGAGCGCAACGTCCGCTTTGAGCGGCCTCTCTATTATGTACCGCGCGCCGTCGAGCTCTATCGTTTCGCGCCCCTCTTCATATACGGTCTCTATCCCCGTCGGCGTAAGCACGCCTCCAAGTCCCGCGCCGCCCGCGCGGATGCGTTCGACGAAGGTCCCCATCGGGATCAGTTCTATTTTCAGCTCGCCCGTCGTGTATAGCTGCTGCGTGCGTTTGTTGAGGCCGATGTGCGAGGCTGTCAGCGAGCGCAGCTGTCCGTTTACGACGAGCGCGGCCACTCCTACCGGGCCTTTTACCTTTGTCTCGTAATAGCTGGTGTCGACGCAGATAAGGTCTATATCATAGGCGTCGGAGGAGGCGAGCGCCTCAAGTACGGTGTAGGGCGCGCCGCCGAAGTTGAATCCGCCCACCATGAGCGAAGCGCCGGGCTTTACGAATGCGGCGGCTTCCTGCGGGGTGATTATCGGTTTTATAAATGGTTTTGCCATGAAATAACTAACATCCTTTCCGGTAACACTGTTTAAAGTGTTACCGTTTCGCGCCGCAATGTCAAGCGGGGATTTCTAGCATTGGCGCCATCTGGCAGACGTGCGGCATTTGTAAATTTTTTCAAAAACCTCAGACTCTATTGTGCTATCATTTACCACAAACGGAGGCGGTTTTTATGGACAGAGAAGAACTTTTGAAACTTATCAAGGAACTTGTCGCCATTCCCAGCGTCACTGAGAGCGCGTGCGAAAGCGCGCCGGGAGAATGGCTGTATGCGCGCCTTTCCGCGCTCTCCTATTTTAAAGAACATCCAGATTTTCTGAAACTTATAGATACGCCGCTTGAAGGCTCTCAGCACCGGCTCAAATCGCTCACGGCGCGTGTAGACGCGGCAAAGAAGACGCGGCGCACGGTGCTTTTGATAGGCCATTACGATGTGGTGGACGTCGCCTGCTACGGCGAGAACGCGGATGCCGCCTTTGACACGGAACGGCTTGCCGAAATTTTTAAAGCTGACGATGAGACGCTCTACGGGCGCGGCACGATGGATATGAAGTGCGGCGCGGCTATAGAGACGGCGCTCATTGAAAGTTTCGCGAAGGACGAATCGCTCTTTGACGTAAATCTGGTCATGGCGCTGGTCGGCGACGAAGAGAACGCCTCGGCCGGAATGCGCGGCCTGCTTCCCGCGCTCTCTGAGATGCAAAAAGAGGGGCTGGAATTCATTGCCGCCGTCAACACGGAGCCGGGAGAGGCGGGGCAGTCCGGCGCGGTAGGTCCGATGGTATTCTTGGGCACGCTGGGCAAGCTGATGCCAGCCTTTTACATCAGAGGCCGCGACGCCCACGTAGGAAATTGTTACGACGGCTTTTCTGCGCTGCTTGCCGCCTCGCGCCTCGTCTGCTGGGCCGAGGGCAGCCCGCATTTGGCAGACCCGCTGCACGGCCGCTGTCAGCCGTCGTGGATATGTCTCGATATGCGCTCGATGCGCGATTTTTACAGCGTTACGGTGCCGGACCGCGCCTACGCCTATTTCAACTGTTTCACCGCATCAGAAAGCCCGGCTGACGTCACGGCGCAGATGAGATACGCCGCGGCCTACGCCATAGACCAGACCTCGCAGCAGATGACGGCCTCCTACCGCGCTCTGCTTGCTTCGGGATACGCCGGCTCTGCGTTCGTTCCGCCGAAGAACTCCGTCTACACGCTGGGCGAGCTGAAGACGATGGCTGCGGCGCGTCTTGGCGACGGTTTTTACACGGAGCTTAAAAAATTCACGGATGAACTTCCAAATGGCGACATGAGACAGCGAGGCATAAAACTTGCGGAGTTCATCGCGGAACGCTCCGGCGCTGTGCCTCCGTATATAGTCTGCTTTTTCCTGCCGCCGTGGCTGCCCGTGCGCACGACGCTTACGGACGACCCGCGCGACGCGGCGGCTATAGCGGCCGTGCGCTCGGTGGAACGCGAGTGTCTTGAAAAATACGGCCTCGAAATGCGCGAGGTGGAATTTTTTGCGGGGCTCTGTGACTTGAGCTACGTCGGCGCGAAGCTCTCAGACGAAGATGTCGCGGCCTACGCCGAGAACGTCCCGGGCTGGGGCGACCTCTACTCGATACCGCTGCCCGAGATGCAGGCGCTGGGGCTGCCGGTCATAAACATGGGGCCAAGCGGCGAGTCTCCGCATAAAAAAGAGGAGCGGCTGCATCTGCGCTACTCGCTGGAAGTGCTGCCGCATCTTCTTGTCTCGCTGATAAAAAGGCTGGCCGGCCCTTGTGCCTAAAATGCCTATCTTTTGCGCGGCAGTAAATGTTATTTACAAAACGCCTGTTATGGTAGAATGGGAGTAAGTACTGCATAAGGAGAACGATGGCATAATGTATGACGATGATGTTCGAATACGTCCCGCCAAGCCTGAAGAGGCCGAGGAACTGTCGGATATAGCATGGAAGTCTAAGGCCTACTGGGATTATCCCGTGGAGGTCATGAACAAATTCAGGGATCTGCTCACCGTAGATCAGGATTTCATCGAGCACAACCCCTCCTACCTTATAGAGCACGAGGAGAGCGATGAAAAGGTCGGTTTCTACGCGCTTGAGGAGAAGGACGGAAAAGTATGGCTGGAGCATCTGTGGGTGCTTCCCGATGAGATAGGCACGGGGCTTGGCGGCACGCTGCTTTGTCACGCCTGCGAGATGGCGGAGACGATGGGCTACGAAGAAATGTATATAATATCGGACCCGAACGCCGAGGAGTTCTATCGGCACATGGGAGCTGAAAAAATAGGAGAGGAAGCGACGGATGGAATGCCGGAACGTATTCTGCCCGTCCTCAGGATCAAAATTTAATGCTCTATAAATGGCAGGAAAAGGCGCTCGCCGCAATCGACGGTAAAAACGCCATCTTATCCGCGCCCACCGGCAGCGGAAAGACATGGGTGGCCTATATATGGGCCGGCCTCATGGCGCCAGACGGCACGCCTCTTTTGCCCGAGGGACGCGTCATCTTCACCGCGCCGATAAAGGCGCTCTCAAACGAGCGCTACCTTGATTTAAAATCTATGGGCTTCGACGTAGGGCTTGAAACCGGCGACTTCAAAAAGAACGCCGGAGCCGAAGTGCTCTGCTGCACGCAGGAGATATACACGTTGAAATACGCGCACATCCCCGGGCAGAAGGTTATCGTCGATGAATTTCACTTCATTTTCAACGACCCGGAGCGCGCCCGCGCCTATATAGACGGTCTGCGCCGCACCTCCGACGCAAGCCGGATACTTGTCATGTCAGCCACCTTCGGCAACCCCGACCGTGTGCGCGATTACCTTGAGGAGATGGCGCGCCGCGAATTTATACTCTTTGAGACGGAGCACCGCTCAACAAAGCTCGTATTCCGCCAGCGCGGCCTGCGCTTTTCACAGATACGCGACGCGCTTGTATTCGCCTTTTCAAAAAAGGGCGTCGAATGGATAGCGGCGCAGATAGCGAAGACGCGCCACAAGGCGGGCGCTCCAAAGCGCGCTCGTCTGCGCGAGATAGCGGAGATACTTGAGGTCGAAAAAGTCCCCGAAACGATGCTTCGCGGCGTCGGCATGTACTTCGGCTCAATGCTGCCGAAAGAAAAGCTGCTCGTCGAGATGGCTTTCCGAGAGCGCATAATCGACGTCGTAGCCGGCACCGACGCGCTTTCGCTTGGCGTCAACCTCCCCGCGGAGACTGTAGTCTTCGGCCAGATGGCGAAATTCATCGACGGCCCGCTCACAAAGAACGAATTTCTCCAGATGGCGGGGCGCGCGGGACGCAAAGGCTTCTTCGACACGGGATACGTCTCCTACATCCCGCGCAGCAAATGTGAAAATTTCGATTACGACACCGCCATACTATATCTTGAAACGCTGGACAAGCCGCGCGAAGAGGCGAAGATAAGGCTGCTTCCCGCCATAGGCAAGCTGCTGAAAAAAGAAATATCGCTTGACGACGAGGCGTCGGTCATAGCGGACTGCTCAATGCCGCGCAGATCCGTCCGCTCCGTCAAAAAAGAGGTGGAGCAGGCGCTGCGCGAGATAACGCAGATGCTTTTGCAAATAAAAGACGAAAAAGAGCGTACGAAGGTGCGCAAAATATTGGGCGACATCTGGAACGATGAGATGGAGCGCGAGGTCAACATAGCCATCGCGCGGCTTTTCGCTCAGTCCGAAGCGCCGGACGCCATAGCCTGTGCAGAGCTGCTCAAAAAGAGCGAGCGCAACTACCTTCAGGCGCTGCTTAAGATAAAACGCTTCGCAAACCGCCTGCCGGAGCAGTACCGCTTCTCGCACATGGAGGAGATAGACGCGCTGGTCAACAAAATAGACGCCTCCGTCTTCGGCTTTGAGGACAAGATACACCAGATACGCCTGACGGAATAAGAATAAAATAAACATCGAACACAGGAGGCCCGCATGAAAATACTTGTAATAGACGGGCAGGGCGGCGGCATAGGAAAACAGGTCGTCTCCGCGCTGCGCGCAAGGTTTCCCGAACACGGCGTCACCGCGGTGGGCACCAACAGCATAGCGGCCGCCGCCATGCTGAAGGCCGGCGCGCAAAAAGCGGCCACCGGCGAAAACTCCGTCGTCGTATGCAGCAGAGACGCCGACGTGATAATAGGCCCCGCCGCCATCGTCATAGCGGACTCGCTGCTCGGCGAGATAACGCCCGCGATGGCCGCGGCTGTAGCGCAAAGCCGTGCTGTGCGCATACTCATCCCGGTAAACTGCTGCAACAATATAATAGCGGGGGTCGCCGACCTCTCGGTGGGACGCCTCATTGAATGCGTCATGGACGAAATAAAAATGTTATAATAAACAAGTCCGTCCACGAAGGGCGGCGCGCGCACGAAGCGCGAAGTGATGTCCAAAAAACAAAACATAACGGTTGCCATGAAGGCGCTTTATCTCCGGCAGGAGAGGCCTGTAATGGCAATTTTTATATTTGGAGGTAATGTACAATGCATATGGCTGACGCTCTTCTTTCGCCCTCGGTGGGACTTGTGATGTGCGCCGCAAGCGCCGGCGCCGTCGCGTGGTCCGTCTCGAAAATAAAAAAGGAAGGTCTCTGCGACCAAAAGATACCGCTCATGGCTGTGACGGGAGCCTTCGTCTTCGCCGCACAGATGATAAACTTCACCATCCCGGCTACCGGCTCTAGCGGACATATCGGCGGCGGAGTGCTGCTTGCCGCGATGCTCGGCGGCGCGCCGGCGCTGCTTTCGATAGCCGCCGTTCTGATGATCCAGGCGCTCTTTTTCGCGGACGGCGGACTGCTCGCGCTTGGCGCCAACATCTTCAACATGGGAGTCATTCCCTGCCTTTTCGTCTACCCGCTATTATTCGCGCCAATAGTAAGGCGCGGCCTCACGAAAAAAAATATAATGGTAGCATCGATGCTTTCAGTCGTCGTAGGCCTCCAGCTCGGCGCCTTCGCGGTCGTCCTTGAAACGCTCGCCTCCAGCATCACCGCTCTGCCGTTTTCGACCTTCGCGCTGCTGATGCAGCCGATACACGCGGCGATCGGCGTAGTCGAAGGGCTTGTGACGGCCTCCATACTGTCGTTCGTTGCGCAGGCGCGTCCGGAAATACTCGAATGCGGCAAGCTTTCATCGGACGTCTCCGCGGTTTCGTTCAAAAAGGTGCTTGTGGCGCTTGTCGCAGCCACAGCCATAACGGGCGGCGCGCTTTCGCTATTTGCCTCCGCCTACCCAGACGGCCTAGAATGGGCGATGGAGAAGACGGCCGGAGCCGCCGCGCTTGAAACAAGCGGCCCAGTTTTTGCCGCAGCGTCCGCCGTGCAGGCAAAAACCGCGCTGATGCCCGATTACGCCTACGCCGGCACAGAGAGGGGAACATCCGCCGCCGGCCTCATCGGTAGCGCGCTCACCTTCGCCGCGGCGGGCGGTGCAGGCTGGCTCATATCAAAAAACAGACAAAGGCGCGCGTAGCTTTCTTGTAAATAAAAAAATATCCCCGCTGGCTTGAGACTCTGTCAGCGGGGATATTTTATAGAGATATTGTCTTATTATTTCTTTCTGCGTAACACCAACACTCCGCCAGCTGCAACAAGCAACGCTGCGAAAGCTCCGGCAGCCGCCGCGTTGCACCCGCTTGAACCGCCGCCGTTGTCTGCTGGTTCATCTTTAGGAGCTTCCCAGTCTAAGGGCGTCTCCGTCACCTGTTCAAGGTTATTTTTGTCGATTACAGCGTAGTCCGCGAGAGATTTCATTACTGGGAATACTCTCGCAGCTTTCTTCTTGTTTATGCCAGTGTCAAAGAAATTCCAGCTGGCGAGGCCGTCGTTTGATTCGGGTTCAAGAAGGACGCCGGCCAGTTTACCGTTGCGCTGTGATGTGGTTACTACATACGTACCCGCTGGTATGCTCTTTTCTGATTCCGCCCAATCGCCGCTTGTCAGCAGACGTCGTGTATGTCCCTCATAATAACCGAATGCGGGATCGATTTCGTGATCAAATTTCTTAAACTCGTTGACCGTAACCTTCACGTCGCTTTTCAGACGCGCAACCTCTATATCATGAAGCAGGAGATTGTTGATAACATTAAAATATCCTTCAGGAATGAAGTAATAGGCAGGGAGGTATCTCTGCGTAATAGGCGTGAAAGTGCTGAGGTGCTTCAGCTGATATGTCTTTGGCTTGCTGAGGTCGGCTTCCCATGGCGCGGTATATTCGTAGGAATCTATCGAGATCATCTCGGTCACGTCGCGGCTTGTGGTGAGCACGATCATCTCTCCGTTAAGGCCGTTCTTTTCTCTTCCGGTTTCCTTGTCGTTAAGCTTCTGGACAAAATTCTTGACCTCGTCCTTATGTTTTGAGAGAGCCGAGATAGTTCCGTAGATACAGGAGTACTGAGTCTCTACACGTGTTTTGTAGGGGTCCCATGAATAGCATTCAAGCAGAACGGAAACCATCTTCCGAAGCCCCACATAGTTGAAGGCGTATCTAGGGAGGTCCTCATCTGCGGTTTTCGACCAGTATCCCCCGTTCGGGTCGTCGATCCACCAGTCTTCTCCAGGCTTGAAAAAGTTGCCGTAGGGACGCGCAGTTCTGCCAAACTTAACGTCGAGCATTGAGCCTTTTCCCATCGCGGAAGGGATAAATACTTTTGAGTTAAAGTCTGAGAGTTCTTTATCCGTATTAGCATTATATGACCAGTGATAAGTGACGGCATGGCGTATCCTTGATCCGTTAGTCGTGTGCGCGTCAAGTATTAGTGAAGGCTGCCATTTTTTCATAACCTTCATTATGGCCTTGTTTTCGGGCTGCTCTAGTTTTGTAAAGTCGCGGTTGAGATTGAGACCTTGCGCCGTGAGACGTGAGCCGACGAGCTTAGGTTCGGGCTGGGAATCTATTCTGTGTTCACCAAGCATGTCGTTTCCGTCAAGGTTGTGATTTGGGTTGATTATAATGACTACGTCTTTGAGTATATCGTCATGCTTTCCCTGAGCGATCTCTCGAGCGAGGATGAGAGAGGCCTCTTTTCCTTCTATTTCACCGGAATGTATATTGTTGTTGAGATAACATACGACCTTGTCCTTTCCGACCTTTTCTGGCGATGCTGGAGCCGGATTGCCTATGACCATGACGATCATCTGTTTGCCCATGGGGGAGTATCCGATGTGTTCAACGCGGATTCGACCTCCGCTCTGCTTGGCAACATTGTTGCAGAAATCAAGAACTTCTTTGCTGGATGAAGTTTTGGTATAATTTGACGCTTCCGCCGGAGTTTTCATTTCATCCAGAGATACGGCAAATGCCATGCCGCAGCTTATCAGGCCGACTAAAGCGGATATTAGAGCAATACAAAAAATTTTCTTCATGATAATCTCCCTTCTTCAAGATCCATTGATTCAGCGCATACATTTCCCAACTCAAGCGGTTTAATCCTCTTTTTCTATTTTTATCGCTATCACTCCTTTGTACTCTCGATAAAGGTTGGCGGCTCTGGCCTCGTAAAGCACATTTGTACAGTCCTTAAGAGGCCTTCCGTTTTTTTTTGATAAAAGGAGGTAGAATGCCCTCTCTCTTTCAACAAAACTTTTCCATGCTCTGTCGACTGCGCGGAAGCTGGGACGCAGCGGTTCTCCCCTGTCGTAGGGAACGCGCTGATTTACCGCTTTGAATGACCTCATAAGATGCTCTCGCGTCTTTTGAGAGAGCCAGTTGGAGTTGTTCCGCGCAAGCGAGTTGATTTCTAATTCTCTTTGGTCAATTATTGCTTGCAAATTATCTCTGTATATGTGAAAAGCCTTGCCGTGAATTTTGAGTTCTTCGTCAAATATGCCAAGATTCTCTTTTTCACTCTCGAAGTAGTCTATAAAGGCCAAATGCGAAGCGAAGTAGGCTTTTTTTACATCGTTATTTTTTATTGAGGCTAAAAACTTTTCGTGTTTTAAAAGCATGGAGCGGTAGGCTGCTTCAGGAAACTCTCCCGCGGCAAGCTCACGCGAGGGCAGAAAGACGAGCCCCATGATAATTAACACGCGCAGTACAGTTTTGATTAACATTAGATCTCTCCTTCCAAACTAGAGTAGAGCTGACTCTTCTGTCAGCCCGTTTAGGTGGATGCTAGAAAATGTCTATTTAGCATATTTTTTCTTAACTAAGTGTAATATTTTAGTGATTTATTGGATATAATTTTATTTTTGAGATATTAGCTTTGGGTCTGTTATTTTATCGTTTTAGAGGGAAAAAACAAAAAATTATTTTGTACACGGTTCTATTGAAATATCTTTTGAAAAAATAAAGCAATCTATCCGCTGCGCCGTTTCCTAAAACAATCTCAGGGAAGGTGCTTTGATAGTGCAAATACTCACTATATTGCTCATATTTGGTCCAGCGTATATACTTTGCAAAATCCTAAGAATTCAACATAGCAACATAGAAAGAAGGTAAAAAATGATACGCTATGATATTTCACCAGACAACGACGACATTGATAATGAAATAATCTCTGAGTTGGCAAAGAACTGCAAGATAACCTGCAAGGCGTTATCAGAACGTGTCAACATCTCTATACCGCGAATCTATGAGCGTACTAAAAAATTAGAAGAGAAGGGGTATATCAAAGGGTATCACGCTGAAATAGATTTCAAGCAGCTCGGATATCAAGTTCATACCTTTGTTTTGATAAAAACGGACAAATATGTTGGGGCGATGCTCAATGAATTGAAGAAGATCGATTTTGTATATGATGTGTGGGTCGTATCTGGGGAGTATCACTATATGCTCGATGTATACACCCAAAATATGGACGACTTGTTTAGCCTGTTAGATTATTTGTATAACAACATTGGAAGAACACAAACTCTTTTTGTAATGGAACATTGAAGGTCCGCTATTTAGAAATCCTGCTCTATTGTGCAGTCAAAACGCCTGCGCCAGCACAATATTTGCGGTATTCAATTTTGTCTTGATAATAAAACCGTCTTTGATCTTAAATTTCCGCTGCAAAAAACCTCCAATGGAGCGCTCTATACTTTCGCACTCCATTGGAGGTTGCATCATATACTCGGCTACAAGCTAAATCTTGCCGGTGGTTTTTATGCCGTCATCAGGTCGGCTAAGATATCTATGCCGCTGTCGGCTTTTCTTGCTGCGGAATAACTGAATTCGACGTGGTCTTCCTGTCCGCCCTTGGTGGGGATGGAATCTGCGCTGACCTGCATCGTCATGCCGCGCAGCCTGTTTAATAGCGCTGCCGCGCGAGGCGTTTCGCCGTTTGCTTCGACTAGGTCGTAGGCCATCTCCGCTATTACTACGCTTAAGAGGTCCATCGCGTATCCCACCTGCGTGTTGCTGCAGTTGCAGCCCATGACGGCCTCATAGCTTCCGTCTTCGAGCTCGAAGAGGTTCGGGTTGTCGCAGGTGATGTTGTTTTCAAAGTCCAGTATCCTGCCGACGAAGGCCGCGGTCTCTTCGCAGGCCGCTATCTTTTCGCTGCTGGCTTTGCCGCCTACCGCGGCGCGGTATTTTTCAAAGAGGCAGGAGAATTTGATGAAGGAGACGACGGCGATACTCTGGCTCATTGTGGAGCCGTTCATCTGCGCGAGGACCTCTTTGCATTCGAGGACGAAGGTCTCAGCCATTCCCGCCGCGCGATATGCTTCGGAGGCAGGCACGACTTTGCCGTTTACGATCGCTCTTGCGCCTGGAAGCCCAGCCACGGTCATTATGTTCTGCGCGATGGGCGCGAGGTCGCTCAGTCCGGTGGAGCCGTCGCCGTGCACCGCGGGCGATATCCCGCGGTTGAACATCTCAAGCAGTCTTTCTATCAGTTCCACACGCACGGCGGAGTAGGCGCGGCAGAGGATGTTTGCGCGAAGAAGTAGCTCCGTCCTTGTAACGACGGCGGGCAGATAATCTCCAAAGCCGGCTCCGTGGACGTAGGGCAGAGTCCTGTTCCATTCGATATGTTTGTCGGGCGGCACAGGCACGTCTTTCAGCGCGCCAAGGCCGGTGTTGATGCCGTATACGGCGGGCGCGCCTACTTCAAGCCATTTGTCTATCTGTTTGCGCGTCTTGAGGCAGCGAGCGCGCGCCTCGTCCGAAATTGTCACGTTTGGGCGGTCGTCGCTCAATATTTTCGCAACGTCGTCTACAGTGAGTGTATAACCGTCTAAAATATATGTTCCCACAACGATTCCTCCCTTACTTCAATGTTCCGACGGCGGATTCGGCCGCCTTCAGTATTTCGCCGCCGGCCGTCAGGTGTTCCGCCGCTATCATGTCGGGCGCCGTAAAGCGGTTTTCTACCATCATCGGAATCTCCTCGCGCAGGCGTCTGTAGGCCGCTTTTGTGCCGGCTCCGAACGCAAATTCGGGGATCTTGGCGTGCACGATGTCAAGCGCCTGTGCGGACATCAAGATCTCTACCGCCATGACGCGGTTCAGCTTGAGGATAAGTTCAAAGAGCCTGCTTACGGCGAAATAGGCGTGGCAGGAGTTCGTGCGCTTTATCGCCGCCGTCGGCAGCGTCAGCAGTTTCAGCTCCGCAGTCTCCGCCGCCTGAGTCGATTGGACGATGGGGAAGCCGTAGTTGATGCCAAGTTCGTCCGCTACGAGGTTCATCGGCAGCCCGTAGGAGAGCCTTGTGTCGTTGAGGCGGAAGCCGCGGCGTTCGCTGATGTGCGCAAGGTCGGCAAGGGCCGTCGCAAGAGCGTTCATCGCGTATTCTGTCCTGTATAGCTCCGCTGCGCCGCTGTTCCAGTCTTTTACGACCTGCTCTTCGCACCAGTGGAAGATGTCGCGCGCTCCGCCGTGCGTCTGCGGCGTCGCGCGCACGCAGATGGCGTCCTGCACACGGGGTTTTTTGTCGTACCCGTAGGCGTATCTGCCTTCGTCCGTCGTAAGCTGCGAGCCTTCGGTGATGCGGCGCACGTTTTCGGCGGTTTCGATTTGTCCGGGGAAGGGGCGTCCCAGTTCGTGGAGCCTTTTGTCAAAAGCGCCTAATTCACCGCGTATGGCTTCAAGGTTCATGGATACGGCGACGTCGGCCGTCTTCACGGCAATATCGGCGCGGGCGCAGATATATGCGGCCATGCCCAGCGTCACGCAGTTGCAGCTTTTAACAAAGGCGCGTTCGCCGCAGGAGAGGGCGGCTTCTTTTGCAAGAGCCTCCGTCAGTATCGCGGCAAGAGTCTCTTCGTCGGCGCGGTCGAAGGGCAGCTCCGGCAATGAGCCTGACGCAAGACATTTCTCCGCCGCTTTCTTAAGATCGGAATAATTTTTCTCGGCCGCGCCTTTTATCAAAAGTTCCAAGATAACGGCAACACAGCCAATCGGAAGATTTTCAGCCATTGTGCAGCATCCTGCGCTTACGACGGCTTCTTTTGCGCCGCAGCGCTGCGCTGATTCAAGATCGTGGGCCCACAGCAAATTTTCCAATTTTTACACCTCCACAATAATATTTGACCTGGTTGTTTTACGAGCTGGTCCCGCCTTCGCTTTATTAAAAAATAACGCGTCTGCCGCAGACTGGCTCCTATCTTATGAAAAGGCCGTCGAACTTTCGTGGAATTTTCGTCAAAAAAATATCTAAAAAAGCCGCGGCGCGCGCAATGAAATTTGACGCTGGCTCTACGCTGCGCGGCAACGCCGCATTTACAACCGCTGAGTTCGGATATAGAATGAAAAATGTAAACGTCCTTTATCCGCCAATAAAATATTTATCCGCCGAGGGGAGCCCAGATGGAGACAGGAAAAATCGCAATCAAAATGATGGGCTCACCTCAGATAGCCGTAGACGGCGCGGCCGTCCGCTTTCCCTTCCGTCACGCCGACGCTCTTATCTATTACCTCGCCGTCAACAAAGAGGCCTCGAAAGCAAAGCTCTGCGATCTTCTCTGGGGAGACAGATGCACCGACGAGAAGGCAAAGTCAAACCTGCGCAACACCGTTTATGTGATCAGAAAACAGCTTGGCGCGGATTTTATTACGGAGCCGGCCCGACAGGTGATGGCGCTCAACAAAGCGCGCGTCGTAAAAATGGACGTAACGGGCGCGCCGGACGACGGAGCCTCTTTGGAGCGCTGGGAAGAATTTTTGCGGGATTTCTATCTGAAGGACAACGATGATTTCAACAACTGGGCGGCGGAAACTGGGCGTTATATCAAAAATAATTACTGTAAAGAAAAAAAAGAAAAGATAACGGCAGCCTTTGAGGCAAAAGATTTCAGCCTCTGCCGCAGTCTCTGCGGCCTGCTTGCGGACGCGGATAGATATGACGAATTTGGCTGGCGCTACCTGCTGCTGTCGTTGGGAGAGCAGAGGGAGTACGCGCTTGCCGCGAAGAGCTACGAAGAGCTGAAAAATCTTCTGTGGAAGGAGTTCCTTCAGGAACCGGAAGAAGAGACGCAGCAAACGGCGCTTGAAATAAAAAACAGACGCTGCGCCGCCGCAGAAAGCGCGCAGGGCGTCTCTTTCGCGGGCGCAAGAAACAGATTTTTTTACGGACGCGAGGCGGAACTAAATCAAATATCGCGCGCGCTTCGTCTGTTCGTCGAAGAGGCGCAAACGACAAGCTTTCTCGTCAGAGGTGAGATGGGTATCGGAAAGAGCGCGCTCATGGAGCGGGCCGTGGAGTCCGTACCGCTTGCCGGCCGTGCCGCGCTCATTTCGGTGCGCTGCTATCAGGCGGAGGAGACCTTTCTTCTCAAACTCTGGTATGACCTCTTTGAACAGCTGCTGAAAACCATCTCGCACGACACCTCCGCCGCGGCGCAGGTGCTGCGCCGCGCTGTGCTTGCGCTCTTTCCAAGCCCGGATTCGGTCGTGCCGCCCGCAGACGAACTTTTTACGGCCGGTCAGGAATATTTTATGGTAAAGGCGCTCGTTCGGTACTGCGCCAACAACCGCCTCATACTAAAAATAGACGACATACAGTGGGCCGACCCGGCCAGCCTCGCCCTTATACGCAACATCGTCACGATGGACAAAAACCGCACCATTTTATTTGTCATGGGCTGCAGGAACGACCAGACCGCGGAGACGGAGCGGCTGACGAGCGGCCTGAAACTCTCCGGCTTTCTGGAAGAATATGAGCTGCCGCGCTTTACTCCGGCGCAGACCGCCGATTTCGCTCAAAATTTCCTGCCGGACTGTAAGTTTGACGCGGCCTTTAACCGAGCGTTCTTTCGAGAGACGGAGGGCAATCCGCTTTTTATCACCGAAATGCTGAACAACATCTCTTTCAGCGGCTCGCTTGCGGGATTTACACCTAAACTGGGCGACGTCATCCGCCAGCGTATCTTGAGCATCGACAAAGAGGCGCTGCAAATACTTGAACTGATCTCCATGATGCCGGACGGCGCCACCTTTGAAACTCTGTCGAACATCTCTCGCACAGATGAGCGGAGGCTGGTCGAGATACTTGAACGGCTTATCGCCAGAAAGTTTATTTTCGAGGAGACGGGCTCCGGGGGCGTAGTCTTTCGTTTCACGCATCAGAAAATAATGGAATACGTCTACGAGCATATTTCCTTTATCAAAAGAAGGCTGCTCCATGAAAATATAGCCCTCTACTTTGAGAGCATCCTTTCGTCGCAGGCGCACGGAGCTTTCGTCTTTCCAAAGCTCATCTACCATTTTGAAAAGAGCCGCCTCCTTAAAAAATATCTCGAATATGTCATAAAAAATATAATTGGCTATTTGAATATGGCGCAGGAATATTTCCCGACAGGAGGCAGCGCGGCCCAGCCCTTTATCTTAAGCGGCGCGGGCGGCGTCTCTGTGCTGAAGCTGAATAATATCGAACGGTATTTCCGTTCCGTCGAGCAAAAAATAACGGAAAACCTCGAATCGTTCAGCGATGAAGAGGGGCGTATGCTGCTTTCGGAGTTTTATAATCTGCAAGGGCGCCACTACACGCATAATTTGAATTACAGCCGCGCTGCGGCCTGCATCGCAAAGATAAAAGAACTCAACGAAGAATGCAGGACGGAGGCCCAGCGGAGCTGCATCCTAAAGGCGAACTATCATTTAAGCTCAATTTGTATGGACAGGATAGATATAGAGCCGCTGCTGCGCGCGGCGGAAGAATCGCTGCGGCTCGTCGAAGAAGAAAACGGCCCGCTGAAAGCTACGTGGCTGCGCATAAGCGGAATGTCGAAGGTGCTTGCGGGACGCTGCGAGGAGGCGCATTCTCAGCTGCGTGAGGCCGAGGCGCTCTTTGTCTCCTTTGGCGACGCGCGGAGGTACCGCTATTCCATCTGCGCCTGTTACTCGTGGATGGGCGAAGCATGCCGAAAACGATTTGACTTTGACGGCGCAGACGCGTGGCACGAGCGCGCCGTTACGCTATGCGAAGGCGCGGAGCTGCTTGGGGGCGCCGCTCTCTTTTACACGCTCTACGCGCAGTCGCTCGCCGACAGATGTCTAGTTGGCGGCGGCAGCCGTTTGGAGCCGCTTGGCTGCGTGCTGCAAAAGGCGCGCTCCGTCTTTGATAAATTTCACCTGCGCTGGTACAGGGGCACGGCCTTCGCCTATTCCGCGCTTGCGGCCTACGAGGCTGGGGCCTGCTGTGACGCCGCGAAATATTTGACCGCGGCGCGCGGCGCGGCGGAGGTGCTTGACAGCGACTACGAACGCTGCGTAGTAAACCGAATATCCGCGCAGATAAAAAAACGGATGGCGGAGGGCGGCGAAACGCGGGCGGAGCTTTCCGCCGCGGTGAGCGGTGGATTTATCTTCTACAAAGAAAGCGCTATGCGGATAACGGAGCGCCTTTTTCTTCCGATAGAGGCTGAACATCTGCGCCGCCTGTAATGCGTGCTCCAAACCGCGTCTTTTGCACAAGATTTCGCCGTGTTGTAAAACTTTCGCAATGACTTTATAATACCTTTATAATCAACGTTTCGTTTGAACAGGGTACAGGCAGACGGAAGGCGTTGCCTTCTCGTTTTGTCTGCGCCGTTTTTAAATTCTCTGCCGACGCGTCGGGCTGACACGAAGGAAGTCTTTGAATTGACAAATGGCAGTAAACGAGTGCTTCAAGCTGCGGTCATACCGCTCCTCATAATCATGGGAGCGGTTCTTGCCATATCCATCAACTACCACATCGCGAAAGACCGCGAAGTCAAGCGCGCCCAGAGGATACTTACGGACTCCGCGCGCGAACAGGTGCATAGATTCAACGCGAAAATGGAAGGGAAATTTTCCGTCGTCAAAATGACGGCGGAATATCTGAGCGACCATAAGGGCGACATCACGGCGGAGCGCGACATACTCAAAGACGCGGAGTACGTCGGAGGCTTTCGCTACGCCGCCGTTAGCTGGAAAACCGACCCTGTCGCGCGGCTCGGCTCCGGGGGGCGCATGGAACTGGCGCAGAGCGATTTTTATAAAAAAGCGCTTGAGGGCGTCACCAGCCTCGGATATATCGGCAGCAGCCATCAAGACAGAGGCGCGCTTTTTATATACGCGGCTCCGATATGGCGTTTGGGCGTGGTCGAGGGCGCGGTAATGGGAGCCTACGACGCCGACCGCCTTATTCCAGCCATAGTCTCCGAAGCCTATGACAGACGCGGCTATTCCTTCATCTGCGGCGCGGACGGCCGCGTGATCATCGGAAGCTGGGCCAAGTCATACCTTTTGGGAGGCGGGCGGCGCGCGACGGGGCGCGTCAATCTGCTTTCAGTGTTGGAAAGCCGCGCGAAGATGGCGCCCGGTACGCCGCTTGAAAGTTTAAAAAAGAAACTGCGTGACGGAAAGAGCGGCTCCGTCGCCTATACGATAGCCGGAAAGAGCCGGTACGCCGTCTTTGAGCCGCTGTACATCAACGACTGGTTCCTCTTCAACGTCGTAGACGCTTCGATAATCACGGCGCAGGCGGCGCAGAATCTTCGCGGGGCGCTCTTTATGGGCGCATGCGTCTTCGTTATGGCTTTTTTCATCGCACTCTATATGCTGCGGCGAGAGCGCTACAATACAAAAATAATAGCGGGCGAACGAGAAAAACTCCGCGTAAGCGAAATGGAATACCGCGTCGCCGCCTCGCACAGCACGAAGGCGATAGTCCGGTTTGACATCAAGGCACGCATCGCCTACACGCTGGGTTATAACGCCGACACAGGCGCGTCGCTTGAAGAATTTCCCGGTCTGCCCGACTCCGCCATCCGCGCCGGCATTGTAGCGCCTGAATCCGTCGATGCGTTTAAGGGGCTCTACGACTTGATGGCGGCCGGAGAACCGACTGGCGGCTGCGTCGTGCGCATGAAAAACAAAGACGGAGCTTTCGCGTGGGTGCAGTACACCTACACGCTCGTAAGCGACGACGCTGGAAAGCCCTCCTGCGCCATCATAACAAGCGAGGATATTACGGAACGGCGCGAGCGGGAGATAGCCTATCAGAAATGGGAAAATACTATCTGCGCCATCCCGGATGAAAAGATGGCGCTCTTTGAGTTCAACCTGTCGCGCGGAGGCTTTGAACGGCGCGAAGGAAAACTTGCGCTCTTCTTTGCCGAAGACGAAACCGCGAACTTCAGCGCAAGCGCCGCGCGCTTCATAAACGAGCTCGTCTGCGAAGAGGACAGGGCCGCGTGCGCCGAAGCGCTCAACCGTGAAAAACTCATTGCCGCCTTCCACGACGGCGTAAGGTCTTTTGTTGCGGACGTCAGAGTGGCGGATAAAGAGGGCGGGTACAAGTGGCGCAACCTCGACATACAGACCGCGGCGCTTTCTGGCTCGTTAGACATCAGAGTATATCTGCTTTTCACGGACATAGACGAGGAAAAACGCGCTCATATCGAGGTCGCGCGCCGCGCCGTTGAAGATTCGCTGACGCATCTCTACAACAGAGGCGCCTTCACGGAGATGATCGTGCGCATGACGAAAGACGAGGGTGCGCCCTTTGCCTTCGTCATCATTGATATAGACGGCTTCAAGCGGGTCAACGACACATTGGGCCACAACGCAGGGGACCGTCTGCTCGTAGAGGCGGCAAACCGTCTCTGCACCATGGTGCGCAAAGAAGATATAGTCTGCCGCTTGGGCGGCGACGAATTTATCGTCTGTTTGAAAAATATCGCAGACGACGCAGGAATAGAAAAAAAGGCGCGCGAACTATGCGGCGGTCTGCGCATTTCGGCGCATGAGGAAGGGGTCTCTGTATCGGTTTCGGCGAGCCTTGGCGTAGCGCTCTATCCAAGAGACGGGCGCAGCTTTGAAACGCTTTACAAACGAGCGGACGCCGCGCTCTATCATGTGAAGCGCGGCGGAAAAAACCACGTCGGACTTTACCGACCGGAGATGGAGGACATTGCGCGCTCCGTGCGGACGGAGGATTAGTCCAAGCGCTCCTCTTTTTCTCGTTCTATTCTATTTTCTTCTTCTATTTCGTTCAGATAGATCTTCCAGATCTTAAGGGCGAGCCACGCGCAGAAACAGCCGCCGACAAACCCCGCGACAATGGGCACGGGCTTCGGATGTCCCATAGCCCAGCTCCCAAGGCCGCCGAGGGCGTAGCCGAAGGCGATGATCGTAGCAAAAGAAAGGCATAACACAGTCAGTCGTTTTTTCATTGGCTAATTGTACGGCACAATCCCCCCGCTTGTCAAAGAACGCAAAACAGTCCGCGCCGCCCGTCACAAGAGAACCGATGTGACAAGAAAACGGCGCGGAATGCGGCGTGTAAAAACTCTTCGCAACGCCGCGAACGCCGCCCTACCTCTGCAAAGTCTTTCCCGCAATGTTGCACATGCCGGTTTTTATGGTAATATTAATTGTTCATGTTCCGCATTTTTGCGGAAATGGGCGGTAAGGAAGCATCTGGGGGGACTATGGCAGTTATGATTGAACGTTCTAAAATTTATAATACATCATCTGATTTCGTCTATCTTGACCTTCGGGCGAGGATAGTAAATAAGGAACTAAAGCCGTCACAGAGGCTTCTTGAGGTCAAAATCGCAACAGAGATGGGCGTGAGCCGCACTCCCGTACGCGAGGCGCTGCGGCGTCTTGCCAACGAAGGGCTAGTCCGCATCGTTCCAAACAGCGGCGCGCGCGTCGCCTCTCCCACGTCGGGAGAGATGGAGAGCGCCTACAGCGTGAGGGAATATCTCGAAGCTATGAGCGTGGAGCTTGCCTGCCGCAACGGCATCGACAGGCGTATGCTTGAAAAGGCCGAGGAGATACTGGGAGCGGAGGAGACGGCCTTCGCCGCAAAGGACATCGACGCGTTCCTTGAGGCGAACAACGCCTTTCATCGCCTGATAGCGGCGGCCGCAAAAAATTCAGTGCTCAGCGAATATGTTGACAATATCATGCTCCGCACCAACGTTTATATGTTTTTCTTCAATCAGTTCAACGAGAAAGAGAATTTTTCCTCTGCGGAGCACAGGGCTATCCTGCGCGCCATCGCGAAGCGCGACAAGGAAAACGCGCAGGATAAAATGAGGGAACATCTGCATAACTCACACAAGCAGCTTTCGATGCCTGAAAGCCGAAGAGCATATTGATACAGGAGGATTATTATGACTGAAATCACAAAAGTTCCGTCTTTCGATTTGACAAGAAATTACGCGAGAGTAAAAGAAGAAATAAATGTGGCGGTGCTGCGTGTGCTTGAGACACAGCATTTCGTCCTCGGCCCCGAGGTGGAGGCCCTTGAAAAAGAAATAGCCTCTTACCTTGAAGTCTCGTCCGCGGTGGGATGCGCCTCCGGTACGGACGCTCTGGTGCTTGCTATGATGGCGCTCGACCTGAAGCCGGGCGACGAAGTTATCACCACTCCCTTCACTTTTTTCGCGACCGCAAGCTGCATCACGCGCACCGGCGGAACGCCGGTCTTTGCCGACGTAGACCCTGTCACATACAACCTGAACATGGAGGACGTGCTGGCAAAGATAACGCCGCGCACGAAGGCCGTCATTCCGGTGCACCTCTTCGGGCAGATGTGCCCGCTTGAGGATATCCGCGAAACGCTCAAAAGCCGCGGCATCGCGCTCATTGAAGACTGCGCGCAGGCCATCGGTTCGCATAGAATGATCGACGGCCGTGTAAAGCACGCGGGTTCCGTCGGTGAAATGAGCTGCTTCTCGTTCTTCCCGACGAAGAACCTCGGATGCTACGGCGACGGCGGCATGGTGGCGATAGCCGACGACGAAAAGCTCGCGGCAAGGGTGAAGAGCCTGCGCGTGCACGGCGCCGGAAAGACCTATTATCATGACGAGGTTGGAATTAACAGCCGCCTTGACGCGCTTCAGGCGTCGATACTGCGCGTGCGTCTGCGCCACCTCGAAGGATGGAACGAGGAACGCCGCATCGTCGCTGAGCGCTATATGCTCCTCTTCGGTGAAAAGAACCTCCTCGACGTCATAACGCCGCCGGCGG
This sequence comes from Cloacibacillus sp., assembly GCA_036655895.1. Classification (NCBI taxonomy): domain Bacteria; kingdom Thermotogati; phylum Synergistota; class Synergistia; order Synergistales; family Synergistaceae; genus Cloacibacillus; species Cloacibacillus sp. The sequence goes on from JAVVPF010000012.1 coordinate 35,701, forward strand.
AGCTTGCGGGCGGACGTCACGTCTATCATCAGTATGTCGTGCGAGCCAAATCCCGCGACGAACTTCAAAAATTCCTTGAGGGCCGCGGCATAACGACGCGAGTCTATTATCCGCTGCCGCTGCATCTTCAGCACTGTTTCTCAAACCTCGGCTACAAGGCGGGAGATTTCCCCGTGGCGGAGATGCTGAGTTCAGAGGTGCTGGCGCTTCCAATGTTCCCGGAGCTTCTGCCGGAAGAGCAGGAGCGCGTGGTCAATGAAATTGCTGATTTTTACGCTAAGAACAAATAAAATTGACCATTATAGACTATAATAGTATCAACTTTAGAATTAGGAGGTAATTCGGATGATGTATCCGTTTTTCGACCCCACGATAATAGTGCTGATACCAGCTTTGCTTTTCTCGCTATGGGCGCAGTTCAAGGTAAAGGGCGCCTTTGCGAAGTACAGCGAGGTGCGCGCCGCAAGCGGCATGACGGCGGAGCAGGTCTCGCGCCGGCTGCTTGACGCAAACGGCCTGACAAATATCCGCATAGAGCATGTGCATGGCGAGCTCACGGACCATTACGACCCGAGCGCGAAGGTGCTGCGTCTTTCCGACAGCGTCAACGCAAGCCGCAGCATAGCGGCCATCGGAGTCGCCGCGCATGAGGTCGGACACGCCATCCAGGACAAGGAAAATTACGGCTTCCTGCGCCTTCGCAACGCGATAGCGCCCGGAGTGCAGCTCTGCTCGACGCTCTCCATGCCGCTTTTCTTCATCGGACTCATATTCGGCTCGCTGAATCTGCTGAACTTTGGCATCCTGCTCTTCTGCGGCGTGCTCGTCTTTCACCTTGTGACGCTGCCGCTTGAGTTTGACGCAAGCGCGCGCGCTCTGAAGCTGATGAATGAAACACATACGCTTTCTGGTTCCGAGCTTACCGGCGCTAAGTCCGTGCTTGACGCGGCGGCGCTCACCTACGTGGCCGCGCTCGTAATGACGGTGCTGCAGCTTGTTCGTCTTCTCGCGCTGCGAAACATGCGCCGCGATTAAAAAATGTAAATAACAAAAGGGAGGCGGCATTAAGTTGCTGTCTCTTTTTTTAAGGAGCTGAGGTTCATGAGAGGATTAGAGGCCGCTCTTTCTATATACGGCGAAGTTCGCGGCGGCGCGTTTGCGTCGGAGGCGCTTCGCAAGGTCTACACCAACATAGCGCCGAACGACCGCACGCTCGCGGCGACGCTTGTCTACTGCACGCTGCGCAGGCAGGCGCTGTGGAAGACGATGCTTGTGAAATTTTGCAAGAGAAACGCGCGCGACCTGCCGGAGCTTACGACAAACGCGCTCATGGTGGGCATAGCCGGCATCATGGAGCTGAAACATTTCGCTCTGCCGGTGCTCATAAACGGTATAGTACAGGCGATAAAAAACAACGGAGACGAACGCGACATAGGCCTCGTCAACGCCGTTTTGCACACCGTGGCTGACGAGGGCGTGAAGTTCATGGAGAACCTCAGCAAAAGCTCTGCTCTGCGCGACCAGGCGCTTTACTGGGGCGTCCCGGGATGGGCCGCCGCGCAGTGGTCGAAAGAACTTTCTATCGCCGAGGCCAAGAAGCTCGTTCGCGGCAGCGGCATGAGGACCTATCTTTCTCTGCGTCTTTCAAGCGGCGTCGACCGCGAAAAATATATTGAGGAATACAACGCGACGGGCCGCAAGGCATGGGCCTCGCCGTTTCTTGAATACTCCGTGCGCACGGCGGCCAATCCCTATCCGGTCGACCTTCCCGGTTTCGGCGAAGGCCGGATAATGCCGCAGAGCGAATCGTCGATGCTAATTGCCGAGCAGCTTGCAAAGCGCAGACAGGAGGGCCTTGTGCTCGACATGTGCTGCGGGCGCGGCGTAAAGACGGGACAGCTTGCCGACCTGATGCCCGAAGCTAAAATAGAGGCGTGGGATCTTTCCGAGGGAAAGCTCAAATCCGCGCGCTTTGAGATGATGCGCCTCCACGCGGAGGACCGCGTCAAATTCAAGCACGGTGACGCGCTCCTGCTTGAGCCGGACGAGGCGCCGTCCATGATACTTCTTGACGCCCCCTGCACCGGAAGCGGCACCTGGGGCAGACACCCCGAAAGCAAATGGCGCTGCACGCCGGAGCAGGCCGAAGAAAACAGCAAGCTGCAAAAACAGCTGCTTGAGCGCGCCGTGGAGATGCTGAAGCCAGGCGGCGTCATAGCCTACAGCACATGCAGCCTCTTCCGCGATGAAAACGAAAAAGTCGCCGCCGACATCATCGGACGGCATCCTGAGATAGTCGAGCTGCCGATAGGCCGCACCGCCAAGTTCATGCAGAAGGGCAAGCCGTACGGCACGATAATAATGCCGGCTCTGCCGTGGGTGGACGGTTTTTATATGGCGCTCTTGTCCAAAAGGAAATAAAGGGAGTAACGGAGGTTTTGTAATGGGTAAATTGCATCGCTGGGGAATGATATTTGCCTTTCTCGTAATAATCGGCTGCGCCTACATTGGTATAAAGATGGTTTTTATCGAGGATAAGGATACCGACGTTCCGTCCGTAACGGGAATGCAGTTGGTCGACGCGGTCGACGCGCTCCAGTCAAAGGGGCTTCTTGCCAAGGTCGACAAGGTCGATTCCCCGATGGCGGCGGAGACTGTGGTCTCGCAGAACCTACCCGCTGGGGAGAAGGTCGCTAAAGGCAAGGTGATCCTGCTTCGCGTAAGCAAAGGCGGGGCGATACAGCTCATCCCCGACGTGCGCGGCATGAGGTTTGAAGAGGGCGTCAAGAAACTAAGCGACGCCGGCTTCAAGGTCGACAAGGTCGTGCGCGTCACAGATAAATTAAAACAAGACGGCTGCATAATAGCGCAGAACCCCGCCTCTCCGCAGCAGGTGGCGGCGAACTGCATGGTCGGCCTTCTGGTCAGCAGCGGAGTGAAGGGCGAGAACGCTTTCGTCGCCGTGCCGGAGCTGACAGGCAGCGATCGTCAGGCGGCTATTGACATGCTTGAACAGCTAGGCCTCAAGCTCGGTCAGAGCGCCGAGGCGCCTTCCGCCTCCGCGCCAGTGGGCAGCGTGCTGAACTCAAGGCCGCGCGCCGGAGCCAAAATTCCGGCGGGTTCGCTCGTAAACCTCACCTTCGCAAGAGCGCCGCTGCCGACTGAAACGACGACGGAGGTTCCTCCCGCGGCCGGAGATCGTGACCCGGAACGCGCGGAGGCCGTGCGCAAAGTCGTCATACAGGAGACGACGCCCGCGGTCATACCGTCAAAAGTTCCCGCTGTGAAGGAAGAGCCGGCAAAGAAGACGGAACCGGCCAAGCCCGCGGAACCGGCGAAACCGGCGCAGACAAAGCCCGTGACGCTTCCTGACGCCGCGAAGGCGGAAAAGCCCGCAGTAAAAGCGCCGGAGGCGCCAAAGTCCGCGCCTGCGGATACGGCCTCTAAAAAAACGGCGAAGGTGCGTTATCAGGCGCCGCCGCTTTCCAAGCCGCTCTCATTGAAGATAGAGATAACGGACGCCTCCGGCACCCGCGTCTTAAAGGACGGCCTGGCGCAGAGCGGAGAATATATCTCAATGAACGTGCCCTATTCGGGAGAGGCGCGCATAACTATTTTCCTTGGAGGAGATTTCGTATGGCAGGATCGCTTCAACTAAAAGAGCTTAAGGGCGGCAGAGATATGATAATTTCACCATCTCTGCTCTCCTGCGACATTCTGAACATGGAAAGCCACATAGAAAAACTGGAGGGAGAGGCGGACTGGCTCCATGTGGACGTAATGGACGGCCACTTCGTGCCGAACCTGTCCTATGGTCCGGCGCTGGTCAAAGCGCTGCGCAAAAGATACCCGAGCGCCTTCCTTGACGTGCATATAATGGTAGAGCCGGCGGAGGACTTCCTCGACATGTTTCTTGAGGCCGGCCCGTCGTTGCTTACAGTCCACGCGGAGGCGGCAAAGCACATCCACCGCGTGCTCCAGAAGATAAAGGGCGCGGGTGTGCTCGCCGGAGTCTCCATCAACCCCGGCACGGCGGCGCAGCCTCTTGACCCTGTGCTGCATCTCTGCGACCTCGTCCTCGTAATGTCGGTCAACCCCGGCTACGGAGGCCAGTCTTTTATACCGGAGACGCTTGAGCAGGTGCGCTGGCTTGCCGGCAGGCGCGCGGAACGCGAGCTTGGCTACATCATCGAAATAGACGGCGGCATCAGCCCCGCTAACATAAAAGAGGCGGCGGAGGCCGGATGCGACGCGGCTGTGGCCGGAAGCGCGGTCTTTGGAAGACCGTCGCCCGCCGAAGCTGTTCGGGAGATGCGGCGCGCCGTTGCCAGGGAGGCTCTCTCAAATGAATACTGACAAGACGGCCGCCGAAAGGACTCCTGAACAAAAGAAAGCGGACGACGCGCGCGTCCTCGGCGCGAAACTGCGCGAGATCCGCGAAGCGCAGGGCCTCACACTGGACGACGCCTGCGACGCCTTAAAAATACAGCAAAAATATCTGTCAGCGATAGAATCCGGCTCGCTGGAACTCCTGCCCAAAGGCCCCTTCTGCCGCAGCTTTCTGCGCCAGTACTGCGGATACCTCAAGGCGGACGACCTCTGGAAACGGTACGACAAACTGACAAATAAAAAAAACGAGGCGCTTGACGCCTACAACAAAGAAGACGAAGAGGCAAACTATACAAGCAACCCTAAAATATTCCGCAAGAGTTCATACCTATGGGTCTATATGGTAATTGTCCTCTGCCTCGGAAGCGCGGCTTGGATAACGTGGCAGTACAGAAGCGAAATAAAGGTCGGCGCGACCACTCCGCTTGACGGAGGCACTGCGCCGATCGTCGAGTCAAAGCAGCACGAACAGCCAGCGCCGGCTCCCGCGCCCGTCTCGCAGGAGGCCTCCGCGCCCGCCGCAACGCAGCCCGCTTCGGTAGATTTGGGCTGGATGGACGGCAAAGTGCCAGTGAAGGCGGCGCCTCCCAAAGCGCCTCTCTCATCTGATGCGGCAGCTGTCACGACAAGCGTGGATGCAGCTAGAGTGCCTGCGCCCGCCGCAAACGTCCCTCCGGCCGCGGGGAACGCCGTGCTTAGAGTGGCTCCGACCGTTACGATATGGATAAAGGCGACGGTAGGAGGCAAGTCCAAGTTCGAGGGGCTTCTGAAACAGGGCGAAACAAAGGACTTCACGCCCGATGCCGACACGCCGTTGCGCGTGCGTTACGGCAATCCGGCTAAGACGAACATCTCGTGGATGGGATCTGCCGAAGCGCCTGTGACCCGCTCGGGCAGCCCGGTCACCAAATATTACTGGAGCGACGGGACCGTTACCGATACGAGAAACCGCTGACGCGCGGACGGTTTGAAATAATAGACGAGGCGGCGCTTTCATGTGCAAGCGCCGCCTCGTTCATATTTTTTAAATTTTTTTAAAAGCCTACTGCGCGGTCAGCTCTTTTGCCGCTCCGCCCATGATGTTGCAGGTGAGCTCTATCGTCAGTTTGTCGCCTGGTTTGACGTCCTTTAGCTGGACCTTGTCCGAAAAGCCGGCGTTGGTCGGCTGCTCCGTATATTTTTTCAGCAGTACCTGTTTGTTGCCGTCCATTACGGTCATCGTCATGATAAAATGTTTTGTCCTGTCGTTGACCGGATGCTGCGCCGTTACGGAAAGCGTGCCGCTTCCCTTGTCCCAGCTCGCGCTGATATCGGTCGGCGGATGGGCAAAGGCCGCAGCCGCGCTCATTACAACGGCAAAGACAAAAGCCGCCAGAATTTTTTTATATCTCAAAGGAAACGCCTCCTTCTTATTAGCTCTTTGAGATATTATACATTATATTTGTGAAAATTATGTGAGAGCAAAATTGACGAACTCGCGGGAGACGAAATGGATCTAAAATGAAAGAACTGAAAAACGATTTAAAAAGAAGCGCGCGGCCATGAAGCCGGAAATAAGAATAGCCGTCACAGGCGGCCGCGGAAAAAGCGGCGTAACGCGCCTTATACACGCGGGCCTTGCCGCCTGCGGTCTTCGCGTGCGTTCGCGCATAACGGGCGTGCTGCCGCGCGAGCTGTCGCGCGACGGCGAGCGCGCCATCATGCGTTCCGGCGCCGCCTCCGCCTATGAGGCCGGATGGTGGTTTCGGCGGCTGCCGCAAGACACGCAGGCCGTAGTCTGTGAAAACAGCGCCGTTACACCTGCGCTGCAGGGGCTTCTTCCCGCCTTTATAGCGCCTTCGGTCACGGTGCTCACAAATACCGCACTGGACCACACGGAGCTTTGGGGCGCCGATGAAACTTCCGTGCTGCGCGCGCTCTCTGAGGCGCTGCCGCGCGGAGGCAAAGTCGTGCTGCCGGAGGCGCTTGCCGTGCGGTTAGATATGCGCCTGCTTGCCGAAGAACGTGCGCTTTCTCTCTTTCCCGTCGCGCCCGACCCCAGCCTTCCCCATCCGTTTTCGATCAACATCGCGCTTGCGCTTGCCGCCTGTTTTTTATCCGGCGCGGACGAGGCGGTGGCGCGCGCCGCGATGGAGAGCCTTCCGCCCGACATCGCGGACTCCTGTATAATAGAAACTGGCGGTGCGCAGCTTGCATTCGCCTTTTCAATAAACGACCTGCAAAGCACGGAAAGCTATTTCACGCAGCTTGGCTGGGAGGTTCGTGACACCGTATGTCTTTACAATCACAGGGCGGACAGGAGCGCGCGCTTTGACGCCTTTTATCCGTGGATGAAGACAGCCGCGTGGCGTGAGGTGCAGATAATAGGCGACAGACCTCCGCGGCTCAGGGATAAATATGTGCCGCTTTGCGGCACCGCCGCCTTTGAGGCGCTTGTAATAAAAAATAAAAAGAGCTTCGGCTGCGGCAACACCGTCTACGGACTGCCGCTGGAATTCAAACTAGAGACCGAAGCCGGAAAGAAGATGCGCGGCATAGATGGAAGATAATTTAACGCTTATCCTAGCGGCCGGAGTGGCCGCCTCGATGATATGGCACAGGCGCACGGGGCTCTCATCGGGAGGCATAGTATCGCCGGGCGTTCTGGCAATGACGATGGGCGACCTACGCCGCGTCGCGGCTGGCATCGCCGTGGCGGTGGCGGTGGCCCTTGTTCTGCGGCTCATCCGGCACTTTAGGCCGCTTTTTGGACACGAACGCACAGGTACCGCGATGCTGCTTGCGCTTGTCATACGTTTTGCCGCGGGAGGCGCCTCCGCCGACCCGCTGTGGTTCGGCTGGGTGGTGCCGGGACTGATCGGCGCGGACGTTGAAAGACAGGGCGCGGTGCAGACGCTTTCATCGCTCTTTATCACAGCCTTTGCCGCGCTCTTTTTCGTAACGCTCGCCAAAGCCGCGTCGGAGTACCTTCTGCAATGGATATAGCAGATTTTCGCGGGTATAAGGCCTCCGTGCGCCGCAAGCGGCTTGCCGCGGGCGCGCTGCTTGTTGTTGCGGCGCTTCTTATGGCGCTTGCCTGGTATCTTTCCGGCTCGTCGCTCTCACCGGAGGAGGAAAAGCTTTACGCGCGCGTCACACGCGCCCACCAGTCTATAACCGCCTTCAAAAAAGAACTCGGCATCTCGACGCCAAAGGCGGACGACCCTCACGCAACGGGCCTGATAGGGCTTGAATGGAGCCCGCTTACTACCACGATAGGGGCGCCTGCCGCGAAACGTACGGCGGCGGACGCAAGATGGGCCGTCATCACCTCGCGCTGGCTAGACACTCTGGGCGTCAAGCGCGGCGACAGCGTAGTGGTGCTCTCTTCCTCATCTTTTCCCGGCATGATACTGAACGTGCTTACGGCGCTTGAAGCGCGCGGCGTGAAGGTGACGATGCTGCTCTCGCTCGGTTCTTCCACCTACGGTGCGAACGATCCGCGCGCTACGTGGCCCGACATCGCGGCGCGCCTGCGAAAAGAGGGGCTGCTGCACACCGCCGCCACCTATTATTCTTATGGCGGCGATGAAGACAACGGCGGCGGGATAAGCGGCGAGGGGCTCCAAATGATGCGAGATGCCGCCGCGCGCTACGGCGTGCCGCTTGTCCCAAAGAAAAATCTGCGTGAGATGGTGGCGTGGAAGATGTCGCTCATAAAAAAAATAGATCCAAAGGCGGTGATCAGCATCGGAGGCTCACATTCGTCAATGGGCGACGACGACGCCGTACTGAAGCTTGAACCGGGCCTCCATCTCAAACCGTCGCCGTATGCCGGAGACGGACTCATCGGAGCTTCGCTTAATGCGGGCTACCCGGTAATACACCTGCTCAACATGAAAGAGCTATGCGCGCAGAACCACGTTCCGTTTGACGCCGCGCCCTCCGCGCTGCTCTACGGCGGCCGCTCCGCGCTCTTTTCGCTTGCCGGTCTTTTTATATTTTTTGCCGCGCTCTTTTGTTACCCGCGCTGGAAAATGATATAAAATACAAGGTATAAATAATTAATAAAGGGGTGCATCTATATGGACTTCCAAGAGGCAAAAAAAGAAAGTGCAAAAAACAAGGCGCTCGTACTCTGCCGCGCTCTTGAAAAAAAAGGCTACAGGGCTGTATTTGCGGCGGATAGAGACGAGGCCGTTAAAACGGCGCTTGAAATGATACCGGACGGAGCCTCCGTCGGCATTCCCGGCACTCTCACCGTGCGCGAGCTGGGACTTCCTGCGGCGCTTGAGGCAAAAGGCTGCCGCGTTACGCACCATTGGGATCCGTCGTTCTCAGCGGAGGAAAGAAACGCCGCATTCATCGCGGAGAATCTCTCCGATTGGGTGGTGACCAGCACAAACGCCGTAACGTTCGACGGTACGCTCGTCAACATCGACGGCACCGGCAACCGGGTCGCCGCGATGGCGTGGGCGCCGGGCAAGATACTCTACATAATAGGCGTGAATAAAATAACGCCGGACCTTGAGACCGCAATAAAGCGCGTCCATAACGAAGCCACGCCGCCAAACGCGCTGCGCCTCGGCAGAAAAACGCCCTGCGCCGCGACGGGTATCTGCGCAAACTGCGAAGGCCCAAACAGGATCTGCAACATACTTTCCATAATAGAACACGCGCCCGGCGGCCGCGACTGCCGCGTCATAGTGGTCGGCGAGGAGCTCGGTTACTAAAGCCACATCCGCGCCGCCTCTGTCCCACAATAGGCAAAAATGCCTGAAAATCAAAAAGACCTCCCGCCTTTCCAAAGACCAGTGGAAAACGGGAGGTTTATTTTTTTCATCCTACGTAAAATAATAAACATATATTTTTGTTAATATAAAGATAAAAGCAAACCTAGTGCTTATGTGGCGCAAATAGGCATATATTTGGTAGTCTTTGTGAAAAAAAGTTAATTAGTTAATGAACATATTCTAATTTTAAAAAACGCCTATTATAAAATACTTAATAATGGATATAGGCGTATTAACGTTTGATTTTTGTGCAAAACTACGTTGTTTAATAATCGATAATATGTTATCATTTGTCGCGCAACAACAGGAATTTGTCGAACCGCGAGAATCGCGTTTTTTCACGGTATTTTCACACAGCCGAAAAAAGGCCTTTTTGCGGTTTGATAATAATCTTTAAGGAGGTTCTTCAATATGAAGAAAGTTTTATGTTTAATGACGCTGCTTTTAGGTTTTGCGACATCGGCATTCGCTCTTGAGATCCAAACGCCGATCATCGCCACAACGTGCGGCCAGACGCCCGGCGCGATGATGGTCAAAATGTCCGCAAACCAGGCCAAGGTGACGCCCGCCGAGCACAATAACGGTCTCACCGCAGCCGACCTCGTAGGCAAGAATTACAAGACGCTCATCGTAACGGCCGGCACCAGCGGCAAGGGAATGGGCGCTGCTGGCACCGACATCGACAAAGAGATCAAACGCTGCCAGGCTCTCATCAAAGAGGCTAAAAAGCTTGGGATGACCGTCATCGGAGCGCAGGTGGAGGGCATGGCCCGCCGCACCGACGCCTCTGACGAAAAATCCATCAAGGCCATCATGCCGCTCTGCGACGCCATCCTCATCGTGAAGGACAGCGACAAGGACGGATTCTTCACCACATACGCCAAGCAGATCAAAAAGCCCCTTATCGTAGCGAAGGATTCCCTCGAGGTCGGTAAAAAACTGGCAGAGATGCAGAAGAAGTAGTCCACGATGTTCGCTTACGCCTATACTATCTTGGCCATAATAGTAGCGGCCTTTTTAGTAGCAAAATTCTTTAAACTATCAACGGAGCTTTCTATGCTCTTAGCAGCGTGCGCCGCGGCTTTATACCACGGCGTCACCTACGCGGGCGACATCTTCCCCGTGCGCTACATCGTTGAAGGCATGTTCACCTATTTCGACGTCTGCCTCATCTTCATAACGGCGACCTTTTTCATGTCGCTCATTAAAGAATCTGGCGGCGTCGCCTTCATCGTGCGCAAAATAGTGGCGAGGTTCAGGACGCGCCGCATGGTGTGCCTGCTGCTGCTCACGCTGGTCATGCTGATCCCCGGAGCGCTCACTGGTTCGGGCGCTACGACGGTGCTTACGGTGGGCGCGCTTGTCGGTTCCGTGCTTGCCGTGATGGGCGTCAGCGCTGAAAAACGCGTAGCCGCGATATTCCTCACGGCGGCTATGAGCGCGGCGGCTCCCCCCATCAATATATGGGCGATGATGGCGGCGGCCGGCGCGAACATGCCCTACGTCGGCTTCACGTGGCCGCTTGCGATACTTTCCGTCTTTGGCGCCGTCTTTTCCATGTTCTACCTTGCGTGGGGCGGAGACGCCATCGACGAAAAACAGGTGCTTGCGCTGCTGCCCGAGCCTCCTGAGAAGATGAGCTGGATGCGCGTCATAATCCCCTTCATCGTTCTTGGCGCGCTCATCGTGGCGGGACGAGTCTTCCCATTCAGCTTCCCGATACTGGGCCTTCCGCTCATATTCATGATAGCGGCCGGCGCGGCCATCCTGCTCAGCCCCATCAAGCTGGACATCTGGAAGGTCTCCTGCGACACCGTCACCAACCTTCTGCCGCTGGTCGGCATCATGGTGGTGGTAGGCGCGCTCAACGAAGTGATGGCGATGACAGGTGCGCGCGGACTGATTTCGCTGCTCATAGTCACGCTGCCGATCACCACGCTCTTTGCGACACTCTTTTTTATACTCCCCATCTCGGAGGGTATGCTGCAGTACGCCGTAGCCCCGCTCATCGGAGTGCCGCTCATAATGCTCTTCAACATGAAGGGGCTCAACCCGATAATCTGCCTATCCGCGATGGCGACGCTCTGGCCGCTTGGCGACTGTCTGCCGCCTACCGCCGTAGTCGGACGCGCCGCGGTGATGGAGCTGGACTACAAAGGCAGCTACTACGCGGGCTTTGTAAAGAGCTGCATCGTACCCTTCATAGCCATCTCTGCCGTCTGCACGCTATTCCTTGTTTTCAGCAAGGAACTGTCGTTCTTGGCGCAGTAGGAGAGGGAGGAATATAGATGCTGGCAGTCAATACTTTCATAATGTACTGTTACTACGCCATCGCCGCCTATTTCGGCGCGGCTATGGCATGGCAGGCCTATAAGACGAAGAACCCGCAGCAGGCAGTTCTTTACATCATAGTGCTGATACCGTTCGTTCTGCGCCTCATGCGCCTTAAGTAGGGTGATTTAGATGACCAAATTAAATGCAGTAAAGATAATAGCGGCTGTTGCTGCCATCGGTGCCATCGCCGTCTCAGGCAAAGAGTTCCGCGACATGTGGAACTTCAAGGAGCCCTCTGTCATCGGACCGCAGACCATAGTCAAAAGACTTTCGGACTACGAGCCGACGATGAAGGGCACGACCAACGACAGCAACATTTACATCATCGACAGCGGAAAGCCCGGCGGCACCGTCATGGTACTCGGCGGAACTCATCCAGAGGAGCCGGCCAGCAACATTTCGACCGCACTGCTTCTTGAAAACGCGAAGCTGGACAAGGGACGCCTCATCATCGTCAACCGCGCAAACAGAAGCGCGTCGCTCGCCACGCGTAGCGGCGAAGCCTATCCCTCATACGACCACGTCAAGACCCCTTGGGGCGAAAAGACCTGGCGTACCGGAGACCGCGCGGCAAACCCGCTAGACTCATGGCCCGACCCAGAGGTCTATATCCATTATCCAAGCAGGCAGATGCTCGCCTACATGGATATACGCAACTTAAACAGAGCGTGGCCGGGGCGCAAGGACGGCCTCATAGCCGAACGCACCACGCACGCGCTGATGCAGCTCATCAAAAAAGAGAAGGTCAACCTCGTCATGGACCTTCACGAAGCCGAGCTTGAATATCCCGTTATCAACACCATCGTCACGCACGAAAAGGGACAGGACGTAGCCGCGATGACCTCTATGGGCCTCACGGCCAACGAGTTCAAAGTGCCGCTCAATATGGAGTTTTCGCCCAAGGCGCTGCACGGCCTCTCTCACCGCGAGATAGGCGACCACTCCGACGCGGCCTCCATCCTCTTTGAGGTGGCCGAACCGTTCCTTGACCGTATCCGCGGCATCACCGACGAAAAACTGCTGATGACCGGCAAGGATGATTTCGTGCGTAAAGCGGGCGACCACAAGCTGCTCTATTCGCCCATCGACGAAAACGGTTGGCCCATCGACACGCGCGTAGGCCGCCATGTCTCCACCGTGCTTGACGCCATCAAAAACTACAGCGACATGAACCCGGACAAAGCCGTAGTCGTCGAAGGCGTGCCGAGATACAAAGAGATAATAGAAAAGGGGCTCGGCAAATTCTTCAAAAACCCCGCAGACGCGCCCGCGGACAAAGTCGTTTACGACTAAACCAAACCGGAAACAGCGGGGAAGCCGTAACCGGCCTCCCCGGGTTTTATCAAAATATTTTACAAAGGAAGTGTAGTGAGAATCATGAAATCGATTTTCAAAAAAGCTTCGCTCGTAGCCCTGTTCCTAATGCTCTTCACCAGCGCGTCGTACGCGTGCACAGTTGTGATGGCCGGGAAAAAGGCGACAGTGAATGGAGAAGTGCTAGTTTCCTACACCTGCGACGGCTGGTATGACAACCGTCTCACAGTGATCCCCGCGCAGAAATATCCAAAAGGCGCAATGGCTCCCGTCTACAAAAACATCTGCTACCAGTCGAAGCCCGACGTGAAGCTTGACAAGGTCGGCGAGATCCCCCAGGCGGCCCAGACCTACGCCTACTTCCACACCGGATACCCCATCATGAACGAAAAGTCGCTCGTTTTTGGCGAATACACATGGGGCGGCCGCGAAGAGAACGAATGCCCGACCGCGATGATGATGATCGAACAGCTCGAGGTCTTCGGACTTCAGCGCGCGGCCACAGCGCGCGAAGCCATCAAAGTGATGGGCGCGCTCGCTGAGAAATACGGCTACGGCGACGGCGGAGAAGCGCTCGCCATCGCTGACAAAAACGAAGTATGGCTCTTTGAGATCACAGGCCCCGGACCCCTCTGGAACGCGGAAAGCGGCAAACCCGGCGCAGTCTGGGTCGCCCAGCGCGTGCCCGACGACAAGTACGGCATGGGCTCAAACCGTTCCCGCATCGGTGAGATCGATTTCAACGACAGCAACAACTTTATGTACTCCAAGAACATAAAGACCTTCGCGCAGGAAATGGGCTGGTGGAAAGAGGGAGAAAAGTTCGTATTCCACAAGATATACAACCCTACCCCCTACGGCTCGCCCTACTACCAGCAGCGCCGCGAGTGGAGAGTCTACAACCTGCTCTCCCCCAGCATCAAACTCGACCCCAACGCGAAGGAACAGTATCCTCTCTTCCAGAAGCCCGAGAAGAAGCTGACCGTAAAAGACCTTATGCGCGTCAACCGCGACTACCTTGAAGGCACGCAGTTCGACCTCACAAAGGGTCTGGCCGCCGGCCCCTTCGGCTCGCCCACACGCTACCCCACAGGCAAGGCGCAGAAGCCCGAGAACCGTAAGAGCAACGACTGGGATCGCCCCATCTCCCTTTTCCGCTGCTCCTACAGCTTCGCCGCGCAGATTCGCCCCAACATGCCCGACGAGATAGCGGCGCTTACATGGTTCGGCCTCGACCAGCCTCACACCACAGTTTATATGCCGATATTTGCCGGCGTGACAAAGCTGCCCGAGAGCATGAACGTCTATGACCGCGCGAAGTTCAACCAGAAATCACTTTTCTGGGCCTTCAACCTCGTAGCCAACTGGGCGGACCTCAAACATTCCTACATGATCAAGGACATTCGCGCCGAGCAGACAAAGCTTGAAGACGGATTCTTCAAGACCGTGCCCGCCGCAGAGAAAAAGTTCATGGAGCTTTACAAGGCCAAGAACGTGAAAGGCGCCGACGCCTACATCACCACCTACGTCAACGACAACATCAACACCGTCTACACAGATTGGTGGAACCTCGCCTGGAATCTTATAGGCAAATATTCCGACGGCTACGTCATTGACGAAAACGGAAAGAATGTAACGGTAGGCTATCCGACAGAATGGCTCACCAAAGTAGGCTTCGGCGACAACGACGCCCAGCCTAAGAAATAACCCATCTCTAAATAAGTAAACGATAGACAGAGAGAGCGCGGAAGAAATATCTTTCCGCGCTCTCTCTGTTTTATGAAGCCCCTTCACAACCCTACTTGCCGTTATTGCGCTGTGGAGGGCTGTAAAAATGGCTCTTCATTATCGGGTGATTCGTACAGTTTGTAGCTGACGCCCTCGGGAAATGTGACAGAAACTTCAAGTTTTCCGCCCATTGCCTTTACGATCTTCTTCAGCGAACGGATGTGAAGGTCGTCCTGTTTTTCCATTTTTGACAGCGAAGGTTGTGCCATGCCAAGGCTTGCGGCAAGAGTTTTCTGCGTCAGATGACGGGCTTTGCGCACATCTTCAAGGCGCAGTGCAAAACGCATAGCCTCGGCCTTTGATTTTGCGTTTGCCTTAACCTCTTCCGGCAGAGCATCGCGCAGCTCGGAGAATTTTTTCAGCGACATTTATATCACTCCTTCGTTTTTTAACTCTTCCAACAGTTTATCAAATAATTTATCCGCTTTAGGAACGTGTTCCTCATACCATCTGTTTGCGCCGCCCTTGCAGCCAGCCAGCAACAAAACCGCTGTACGCCGCGGATCAAAGGCGTAAAGGATACGGTATGGATTTCCACCAGACTGTACTATCAGTTCCCGCATTTGCTTGTGCCTTGAGCCCCTTATTTCGCCGGAATACGGTCTCCCAAGAGATGGGCCGTGCTCTTCAAGCAAATCAACCACAGCCGCAACATCTTCATGTACGGCGTCATTTTGTGCGTCCCACCATAATTCAAATTCGTCGGTAACCTCAATGTCCCACATTATAATATAGCCTCCAAGCTAATTATAATAAAAGGGCCGGCCTTGTCAAGTGAACTTATGGTATTTTAAAATATTCGAGTATATTGTTAATAGATAATTAAAGCTGTACTGCGTTCAGTTTATTCCAGCCCTGCGTCGTAGCCGGCTTGGTCTATTATTTCGAGTACCTTGTCTGCGTCGGCCTCAATCTCTATCAGCGCCTTTTTTGTCTCAAGGTCCAGCGACTTTACGACGCCGCCAGCTTTTTCTACAGCTTCGCGTATCCTCTTTTCGCAGTGTGCGCAGCTCATATCCGGTATGTGAAGTTTGTATTCCGCCATGTCCATTCCTCCTGATCTATGATTGTTTTTCTTTATTTTCAGCGGAGCCCGCTATCCTCAGCGAGTTCAGTATAACTGTGATCGAGCTTGCCGCCATCGCGCATTCGGCGGCTATCGGGTGCAGAAGCCCAGCCATCGCCATCGGTATCGCGATTATATTATATATGAAGGCGCCGAAGAGGTTTTCCCGTATCACCTTCCACGTCTTTGCGGAAATCTTTATCGCGGAGACGATGCGCGAAAGGCCGCCCTTCATTATGACGATGTCCGCGCTGTCGACGGCTAGGTCCATGCCGCCGCCCATCGCTATGCCGACCTCCGCGCCTTTGAGCGCAGCCGCGTCGTTTATGCCGTCGCCGCCCATAAGTACGCGGCGGCCGGCGCTCTGCGCCTCGTGCACTAGAGAGAGCTTCTCTTCGGGGCGCACCTCCCAGCGTATCTCTTCTATGCCCGCCTCGCTTGCTATAGAGAACGCCGTCTCCTGCGCGTCGCCGGTTGCCATCATAGGCGTCACGCCAAGAGCTATGAGGTCTGCGATTGCGGCGCGGGAGTCTTCGCGTATCGGGTCGGTTATTGCGAAATAGCCGACGGGCTTTCCGTTTTTGCGCACCTCAACAAGTGTCATCGCCTGCGCGTCCTTTTTTGTCCACCGCGCCCGGTCAAGCGGCCTGCCTACAAACCATTCGTCGCCGCCCCAGCTGCCGGCCACGCCTTCGCCCGGAGTCTCGACAACGGAGTCGGGCTTTGCCGCAATGTGGATGCCTGTTGCCTCAGTTACGGCGCGCGCAAGCGGATGTCCCGAGGCTGACTCAAGCGCGTAGACATATTTCAGCGCCTCCTGCGGCGCCTCCCATTTTGTGACCTTAGGCTCGCCCTTTGTTATCGTTCCGGTTTTGTCGAGTATCGCAAAATCAACGTCCTTCAGCGTCTGGATGGCCTCCGCGTTGCGGATGAGAAGGCCGGAACGCGACGCCTCGCCGGTGCTTACGACGAGTGCAAGCGGCGTCGCTAGCCCGAGCGCGCAGGGACAGGCGATGACGAGCGTCGCAATAAAGGCGTAGGCCGCAGCCGCCGCTGGGGAGGAAAGGTTCGTAGGCCATGGCATCATCGAAGCAAGCGGCGCTATGAGCGCGTGCATCTGCGGATAGAAGAAATACCACGCGGCCGCGCTTATGCAGGCAAGCGCTATGACGGTAGGCACAAATTTCAGCGTCAGCCGGTCGGCCAGCGCCTGCAGCGGGATTTTGCTTCCCTGCGCCTCGCGCACAAGCTCCAGCATCTTTGCAAGGAATGTATCTTCGCCCACCTTCGTAGCGCGCACCGTGAGCACGCCGTACATGTTGAGCGCGCCTCCCGTCACCTCAGAGCCGGCGCGCTTCGTCACGGGAAGAGACTCGCCCGTCAGCAGCGACTCGTCTACGCCGGACTCGCCCTCGACTACGACGCCGTCAAGCGGGATGCGCTCGCCGGGATTGACCTGTATGAGCGTCTCCGGCTTCACCGCGTCCACCGGCACCATCACCGATTCGCCCTCTATCATCACGCGCGCTTCACGCGGCTGGAGCGTCAGCAGTGTTTTCACCTGCTTCGCCGCGCGGTCGCGCAGATGCGATTCTATATAGCGTCCCGTCAGGTGCAGCATCATTATCATGACGCCCACCGTGCCGAAGGATGGAATGTCAAATCCAAAGAAGCCAAGCAGAGCCGTCAGCCACGACGCGGCGGCTGAGAGCGCAATGAGCGTATCCATATTTGTATGGCGGTGGCGAAGCGCTATCCAGGCGCCGCGCATAGTCTTTCGCCCGCACCAGAAGATGGCGGCCGCGCCGAAAATTATCTCCATCGGGCCGTACCACATGAAGTGATAGCCGAAGAACATGTGCAGGAGCATCAAAAGCGACATCGGCACGCCTATTATGAGTATTTGGATGAGAGTTCTGCGCGCCTCTTTGTAGCGTATTTCGTCAATGTCCGCAGGCGCGTCGCGCACGATCTCATATCCGCTTTTTTTGACGGCCTCCTCAAGCTGCGCCTCCGTCACCTCCGGCGCGGCGAGCACAAAGGCGCTCTCCGTGGCGAGGTTGACCGAAACGAACGAGACGCCAGGCACTTTTTTGAGCGCGCGCTCGATGATGCGCGAGCAGGTGGTGCAGGTCATCCCCAATATCCTGAAGTTCCATTTGTTCTCTTCCGCGATCTTTTCCTTATTTATCTCCGTAGTTTCAGCCATCTGTTTATGCCTCGTTCTCCTAAATTTTTTCTATTATATAGCTTGCAATAAGCTTTAAAATCCGGTATAATTCCTGCTTGTTAATGGAGAGTTGTCCGAGTGGTCGATGGTGATTGACTTGAAATCAATTGGGTGAATAGCCCCGGGGGTTCGAATCCTCCACTCTCCGCCATATTTAACTTATCACGGCCCTCTATGGGGCCGTTTTTTACTGCCATAATAATCTATCACCTTTAAACAATATAACAAAGCGTCAAATACCTGTAATAACACTCCGTGCGCCCATAAATTTGATTTTCAATTATAATGGTCGTATTGAAACCTGCTATCTGGAGGAATGTTAATGAATATGAAAAAGTTTGCGGCGGCGCTTCTGATAATTCTCTGTTTTGCCTCGATGGCGGCGGCTTTCGGGAAGAAGGGCGTCATTCCTGAGGGAGACCCTATCTCCTACAGGGGGCTGCGCGTTTCGGAGAACGGCGTGAGCCTTACGCTCGTCAATAAGGGCGACAAGGCCGTGACCTTCAACGCGGCGCTTGTTTTCTTAAGCGACAAGCGCAAAGAGCTGGGCGACACCTATATTGAAAAGACGACGATCGAGCCGGGCGGCGAGGCCGTCTTTAAGGACCTCTTCCTTAAGGGCGACTATAAGGTTTGCAGAAAGGCCGCGACTATTGCCTGGACTATTTATCTGCTCGAGGCGAAGTAGGCGTGATGGATAAAAAGATAAAGACGCTCGCGGTGATCCCCGCGCGCTACGCGAGCACCCGTCTGCCGGGCAAGCCTCTCATTGAAATAGACGGCGTGCCTCTTGTGATGCGCGTCTTCAACAACGTGAAGAACTGTCCCTGCATAGACCGAGTTATAGTGGCGACCGACGACGAGCGCATTGCGGCGCTCGTTTCGGCAAACGGCGGGGAGGCGGTCATGACGCCCTCTGAGCTGCCAAGCGGCGGCGACCGCGTCGCCTTTGTGTCGCGGATGATGCCGTCGGAGTATGTGCTCAATATTCAGGTGGACGACCCCCTTGTCGGGGCGGATATGATAGAGCCGCTTGTGGCGGCGCTTGACGCGGACGCCTCCGTCATGCTTGCGCTGCTTGCGAAGCGCATAGAAAATATGGAAGAGGTCGAGGCGAAGGACATCGTGAAATGCGTCTTCGACAAAAACGGACGCGCGCTTTATTTCAGCCGTTCGCCGATACCATATCCGCGCAACGAGGGCGGAGTGTGGTACAAGCACATAGGCCCCTACGGCTGGCGCCGCGATTTTCTGCTGGATTTTGCTGCGGCCGAGCAGACGCCGCTTGAGAAGGTGGAGAGCCTTGAGATGCTGCGCGTGCTGGAAAGCGGCCACGCCATCCAGTGCGTCCAGACGCCGCGCGACACTATAGAGATAGATACGCCTGAGGATGTGGCGCGTATAGAAAAATATTTCGCCTCCAGACGCTAAAGCGGCCCTTTGCGCGGGATAATAATTAAAAGGTCAATCAGAATATAAATACAAGAGTATATTTTAAGGAGATATGACAATGAACAAACCTTCAACAATCAAGGAATTTACAGAACTGAAACCGTGGTGGCGCACGCCTGTGCCGACGGATATAGTGCTTTCAGACAACGGCGTGGACGAACTTCTTGCTAGGCTCAAAAAAGAGGGCCGCAGCCCCTTTTTCGTCGTAGACGGAGCGCTGGAGAGCCAGCCCGCCTTTGCTAAGATATTTGCCGCGGGCCCGCTTTTCGTCTTTGACGCCTCTTTCTCGGAGCCGCGGACGTCCGACGTCGACGCGCTGCGCGAAGAGATACGCAGCCTGCCGCAGCAGCCGGACACGCTTGTTGGAATAGGCGGCGGCGCCACGATGGACTTGACGAAGGCGACGGCCATTTGCCTTGCGAACCTCGAACCGGCGCAGCGCTATCAGGGCTACGACCTTGAGATGAACAAGGGCGCCGATATATGGGTGCTGCCTGCGCTGAACGGCACGGGAGCCGAGATAACGCCGATCGCGGTGCTGCGCGGCCCCGAAAAAAAGCTCGGCATCAACAACAGGTATACTGAATCGAACGTCGCGATAATAGACCCGCAGCTTTCAAGCGGAGCGCCGCACTTTAACAGGTTCTTCACGATGATGGACTGCTATTTTCATCACTATGAGATCATGATGAGCAAGACGAGCGCGCCCGATGCAATAGAGGACGCGAAGGATGGACTTGCGCTCTCAAAAGAGGTGCTCGCGCACGACCTCACTGAATACGACCTCGGCAACGCGATGCTTTCAGCTATGGCCTCTGTGCTCGGCGGCAGCAGTACGATCGGCGGCCGCGTAGGCGCCTCGCACGCCATCTCTTACGGCCTCAGCAACAGCGCTCCGCACCTTCCGCACAGCGTGGCGGTCACCATCGCAATGAGCGTGCTTGAGGACATCTATCCCGACGGATACTCCGACACATGCGCCTTCCTTAAGAAAAACGGCCTGGCTATGCCTAAGGCCTCCGACTACGGCATCGGCGAAAAGGATGTCGAAAAGATGACGAAGACGGCGCTCGGCATGGAAAAACTTTGGCACAGCTGCTTTGGCGACGGCTGGCGCGACATAGCGACGCGGGAGTACATCGAAAATATCTACAAGAGAATCATAGGAGCGTGATTTAGAATGCCAGGAACAGAGATATTCAATAATGACGAAGTGAAGGCGGCCGTAGACGTACTCGAACGCCAGATGATACACCGCTACGGTTCTCACGGCGCGCGCGCGGGCATCTACCGCGCCGAGGATTTTGAAAACAGGGCGAAGGAGCTGACCGGCTCAAAGTACGCACTGGCCGTTTCAAGCGGAACGGCGGCGCTCATCACAGCGCTAAAGGGCATAGGCATAAAGCCGGGAGACGAGATAATTACCTCGCCGTTTACCTTCATCGCAAGCGTTGAGGCCATCGTCGCCTGCGACGCAGTGCCTGTTCTCGGAGACCTTGACGAAACGCTGGGCCTCGACCCAGCGTCGGCGGAACGTCTTATCACTCCGCGCACAAAGGCTATAATGCCGGTCCACATGTTCGGCGCCTCTGCCGATATGGACGCCTTCATCGCTCTTGGCAAAAAATATGGCATCCCGATAGTTGAGGACGCGTGTGAAGTGGTAGGCGGCACATACAAAGGCCGTATGCTCGGAAGCATCGGCGCCTGCGGTGCGTGGAGCTTCGACCCGAACAAGACGCTCACCGTGGGCGAGGCCGGCATGATCTTCACCGACGACCACGACGCTTGGTTTGCGATGGACTGCTACAGCGATCACGGCCATGTCCACAGCAAAGAGCACGACCGCGGCGCGGAGGGCAAATTCGGCTTCGGCGTCAACTACCGTATAAGCGAGCTGCAGGGCGCGCTTGGCGCGGTCGCGCTTGAAAAGATGCCCGAGGCTCTTGCCGCGCTGCGCGCCAATAAAAAGAAGATAATGGAGGCAGGCGTAAAGGCGGGGCTTTCGCCGCGCCCGATGCACGACGCGGACGGCGATACGGCGACGCACGCCATCTTTATGATGCCCACTGCGGACGCCGCGAAAAAATTCCAGGCGGCCTCAGGCTGCGCCATAATCGCCGGCAACACGTGGCATTACGCAAAGCACTGGAAGGCGCTTTCTGATATGGGCGACATGGACTATTTCGGAAACCATACGCCGTCATACGCGCCGGAGACGATGGCGCAGGCGGAATCAATGCTTTCACGCGCCGTCATGTTCGGGCTCAACATAAAGATGAGCGACGAAGAGATCGCGAAGATAACCTGCGCGATCGAGAAGGGCGCGGCGGCCGCGCTTTAGCGCGGTACCGTGTTTGGATTGGAGGAGCGGCCTTTGAACGAAGCGCTTATGAAAGAGATAGAGTCTCTCGAACCTCAGATGGTCGAGACGCTCGGCAAAATGATAGAATATCCCGCCGTCAGCCCAAAGAACGGAGGCGCGGGCGAGTTCCACAAGGCGCAGTATCTGCTTGCGAAG
Organism: Cloacibacillus sp.; assembly: GCA_036655895.1. Lineage (NCBI taxonomy): Bacteria > Thermotogati > Synergistota > Synergistia > Synergistales > Synergistaceae > Cloacibacillus > Cloacibacillus sp. The sequence continues at coordinate 57,567 of JAVVPF010000012.1, forward strand.
ATAAAGGAACTCGGCTTTGACGACGTAAAGGTCTACGCCTCGTCCGACCCGCTTGCGGCTGGCGGCGAGCGCCCCAACCTCGTCGTCTCGTATCCGGGCAAAACGAAGCGCCGCCTCTGGTTCGTCTCGCACACGGACGTCGTGCCCGAGGGCGAGCGCTCGCTGTGGCAGACGGACCCGTTCAAAGCAGTCGTAAAGGACGGGAAAATATACGGGCGCGGCGTGCTCGACAACGGGCAGGCGCTGGTGGCGTCGCTCTATGCGCTGTACGCAGTAAAAAAACTTGGAATTGCTCCCGAGTATGAGATATGCCTTGCGCTGGTCGCCGACGAAGAGGTCGGCAGCAAGCAGGGCATCCAGTATTTGATAAAAAAGGGCCTATTTCGCGCGGACGACCTCGTGCTCGTTCCCGATATGGAAAACGAGGCCGGCGATTTTATCGAGATAGCGGAAAAGAGCATCCTATGGGCTGAGTTCACCGTTGACGGAAAACAGGTGCATGCAAGCACGCCGCAGCTTGGAAACAACGCCTGCCGCGCGGCGAACGCGCTTTCTGTTGCGTTGGATGAAGCGCTGCATGCGGCCTTCCCGGAAGAGGACAGCCTCTTTGACCCGCCAGTCTCCACCTTTGAACCGACGCGCAGGGCGCAGAACGTCACCAACATCAACACTGTGCCGGGGCGCGAGGTCTTTGCCTTCGACTGCCGCGTGCTGCCCTCCGTGCCTCTTGAAGAGGTTGAAAAAGTTATAGCCGCGGAGATCAAAAAGGTGCGGGAAAAATACGGCGTCACCGTCGCGTACGGCTTTGAGCAGCGCGAGCAGGCGCCAGCTCCCACAAGCCCCGACGCTGAAGCGGTGAAGCTTCTTACCGACGCGGTGAAGGAGATATTCCCGAAGGTCGAGCCAAAGGCGGGCGGCGTGGGCGGCGGCACTTGCGCCGCGTACTTCAGAGCGGCGGGCATTCCTGCCGCCGTCTGGGGGCAGGCCGAGGACTGCGCGCACATGCCGAACGAATACTCCGTCATAAAATATCTTACGAACAACGCGAAGGTCTTCGCGCTGATGATGGTCGGAAAATAATTGCGCCGCCGCGCCTTGCGGGTCCGGCGATAAATAATATAAACGGTTCTTTCGATAGCAGAAAGGGCCGTTTATATTTTTTACGTGAATTTATCCGAAGCAAAACTGCAAAATTTGTGAGCATGCGATAAAATGTAGAAAACACTCTTGATAAGGATGGGCGTTGCACATGAACAGCATTGAGGCATTTTTGATATTGGCCATCGTCTACTATATCGGCGAATTTGTAGGCACTAAAACAAAAGCGTGGGTGCCCTCCGTCTTTGTCATTGCAACTCTTTTTCTTTTAGGCTTTTGGAGCTTCTTTCCAAAGGACATTGTGGCTCTTGCGGGAATGGGTGCGCCTCTAGGCGGCACGCTTGTAATTATGCTGTGCATCACCCACATGGGCACCATCATTTCGGTGCGTCAGCTGCTTGACCAATGGAAGATAATCTGCGTTACGCTTGCTGGGCTTGCGGGAATGGTGACGCTCTGCTGGTTCGTTTGCATCCCGCTCGTGGGACGAGCCTACGTGATAGCGGGGCTGCCTCCGCTTACGGGAGGTATAGTCGCCGCCACCATGATGAATACGGCGGCGGAGGCGCGCGGTATGACGGCCGCCGCCGTGCTTGCCATTGCGATGTACGCAGTGCAGGGCTTTTTCGGCTACCCGCTTACGGCGATATGCCTGAAGCTTGAAGGACGCAAGCTTCTTGCCGCTTACCGCAGCGGGAAGGTGCGCGCAAGCAAGAATGAAGTTGTGGACACTGTCGTTGGCAACATGGCGACGCAGGAGACTGGCCGATTTAAGTTCTTCCCTGAAGTACCTCCCAAATATTCCACGACGGCGCTCATCCTTGGAAAGCTGATGTTCTCTGCATACATTGCGAGCGTAGCTGCGAAATTTACCGGTATCAACATGGCGGTGCTTGCTCTTCTCTTCGGTGTGATCCTCTCTGAGGTTGGTTTTCTTGAAAAGAACGCGCTCCAAAAGGCCGGTTCTTATGGATTTTTAATGTACGTGCTGATGATATTCGTCTTCGCAGGGCTTAAGGATGCGACGCCAGAGATGCTTTGTGAGTGCATCGGCCCGATGCTCACGATCATCGTAGTCGGTGTGTTGGGTATGGCAGTGCTTTCCATCATCGCGGGAAAAATATTAAAGGTAAGCTGGGAGATGGCATTTGCCACGTCGCTTACGGCGCTGTATGGCTTTCCGCCAAACTACATCCTTACGGAAGAGTCCGTCAAGGCATTGGCTGAGACCCCCGAGGAGCATCAGTATCTGCTTGATTCGATGCTGCCCCAAATGATAGTCGGCGGCTTTGTCACAGTGACGATAACTTCCGTCGTTATTGCCGGCATCTTCATCGGCCTGTTGTAGAGGAGGCGTTGTGATGGATATAAGAGAGGCTGCCAAAAGGCAGAACGATTATATTGTTGAGCTAAGGCGCTGGTTTCACGCGCACCCAGAGCTCTCCTTTGAGGAAAAAAATACTACTGAGCGGATAAGGTGCGAGCTGGAAGGAATGGGGATCAAGACGCGCACCTTCCCAGATTATTACGGTGTCATTGGTACAATACATGGCGGCCGTCCCGGCGCGTGCGTCATGCTGCGCGCGGACATTGACGCTCTGCCTTCCATAGAAAAGACGGGGCTGCCCTTTGCTTCCGAGAACGAAGGCAAAATGCACGCCTGTGGGCATGACGCTCATATCGCAATGCTGCTTGGCGCGGCCAAAATACTTTCTGATATGAAAGAGGAACTGCGCGGTACGGTCAAACTGCTCTTTCAGTCCGCGGAGGAATCGTGCCATGGTGCAGAATATTACGTCGAGAATGGCTGCCTTGACGGCGTAGACGCGATATTTGGCATACATATCTGGGGCACTCTGCTCTCTCCGCTAGTGAGCCTTGAGGCCGGCGGACGAATGGCTTCCTGCGATAATTTTAAAATAACGGTAAAGGGTGCTTCCGCTCACGGTTCCGCGCCGCATCTTGGACACGACGCCGCAGTCGCGGCCGCTTCCATCATCATGAACCTGCAGACCTTTGTAAGCCGTGTAAACGATCCTCTAAACACCCTTGTTGTTACGGTGGGGACGATACGCGCCGGGACGCGCTTTAACATAATTGCAAGCGAGGCCGTGATGGAGGGCACCGTGCGCACGTATTCGCGCGAGCTGCGCAAAACGATTGACGCGGGGCTTGAAAAAATAATAAAGGGTACGGCGGAGGCGCTGGGCTGTGAGGCTGAGTTTCAGTATGATCGCTTCCCGGGGCCTGTGATAAACGACCACGAAGATTTGAACTATATTGCGCAAAACGCGGCTGTTAAGCTCTATGGAAAAGAAATATTGACTAAGATGCCCAAACTGACAGGATCTGAGGATTTCGCCTATTTCATGGAAAAAGTTCCCGGTTTTTATGGATTCATCGGTGCGCTCAAGCCTGAGGACGGCATAACCTATTCCAACCACAGCGACAAATTCACAGTAGACGAGGATGCCCTTCACAGAGGAGCTGCGCTTTACGCGCAGTTCGCAACGGATTTCCTTGAAGCAAAAAGCTGCGCCTCTTGACCGACATCAAGGCGCTCGCCAGACGGCACACGATATATAACTGAACGCCGCCGATATTCCCATGCGTACCCGGAGCTTACGCTGCGCATTGTCGGATATAAAAGGGCGCTGACTATAGGCACCTTAGCGCAGGCAACCGCTACAATATAATTATCTGACCGCGCAAAGCGGTACATTCTATAAAGCCCATCCGTTTTGCGCGATGCATAAACGGGTGGGCTTTTTTGACTTTCTACCGCTGGGAACGGTTCTGGAAGAAGGCGTTTTTTTGTGTGCTATTTGCCTGATTTTTCCGGCATCATCGTCACGATGTTGGTAACGTTGTCGATGACGCTGGTTCCGTCTTTTCTCGTCATCTCCATGTCGGTGACGGCGACGCAGTTAATGGTGCGTCGTCCGTCGGCGCCCGCGCGTCCGGATGGCCCGAGCGCATAGACGTCGTGTATTATATACGGCTTATTATTTACAGTGCCCAGGTAGAGCATGATATGCCCAGGCATCTGTAAAAGAGTTCCGGCGTGACATTTTGTCAGCAGTTTTTTCTTTTCGTCGGCCGTCATTTTCGCGGCGTTCCAGCGCGCGGAAGGGATCTTCGTCTGCGCGCCGGAGTTGCGCGGCAGCTCTATGCCGAAGCAGGCGTAAACGTCGCGCGTGAAGGCGCTGCAATCGCGCGCGGAAAACATTCCGCCCCAGCCGTAGCGTTCGCCGAGCATCTTGAAGGCCTGTTTTACGATATTTTCCTCAGTGCAGGGCAGATATCCGGCCGTCACGTCAGCGGCGCGCGGAATGCGCTCCGTCGCGACGCGTAAGGAGCCGTCGGGCGATCTTTCAGGGACAAGCACCAGATATGAAAAATCACTGGCGACGCCGCCCGCCGTTTCCACGTCGTCCGCCTTCGGCAGCTTCGTCCCCATGAAAAATTCGCGGCGTCCTGCGTCGGCTGCCTCAGTGCGCAAGTCCGTCGTCACGCGGTTTCCTGTGACGGTGTAAAAATCGCGCGAGGCGGTCTCGGTGATGGTTTTTTTGTCGGTGAAGGCGGCGGCCTCCGCGTGCAGCCACCCTGAGGCGGTGGGGCTTACCGTGAAATACCACTTTCCGTCCGCCGAGGCGTGGAGAATGGCAAGCGGCTCCCATATCTTAAGCGTGCTTTCTACGTTCATGTCAAAAAGGAGGTCGTTTGGCTCGCTATACAGTGGTTCGTCCGTCGGCAGCGTCTTGAGCGCTGCGTTTTGAACGGCCACCGCAAAGCGCACGACGGTAGTCTCGCGCACCGAGCCGGTGTTTGTCTGCGCCTCAAGCGATTGCCAAAATGTGTCGGAGGCGGGCGCCGGCCCTAGAAAGCGTTCGCTTTTCGGCCTCTTTGAGAAATTGGCCAACTCCTCCATAACTTTTTCCTTTGAAATAAGCTCGGGATAGGCCGTGATGTCGACGCAGTAGGTTTTAGACGTAGCTTTGATGTTCTGCGAAAGCGTGAATACCTGCTTTGGCAAAAGAATTTCTTTCTTCATGCCGCGCGCGCGCGTCCAGAAGGCCGGCGACAGCATCTTTTCGTTAGTGCCGCAGAAATTTTCCGCGCCCGCGGCGGCGCCGGTGATGATTATAAGAAGCAGTGCGAACAAGATTTTTTTCAAGGCGTTTCCCTCCCTAATAGTTGATAAAGTATAACATTTCACGCACAGCTCGGTAATTATTTTTTGACTAACTTCCACCTATAAGTATATAATCAATAAATATGCAGCGCATGTTATGCGGCATGTTGTACTGTGCCGTCTGAAAGGTGGAAAATAAATAGATGGGGCTTCTCAACGGAGTAATAAAGGCTCTGGGCTTTGACCCGAACGACAGGGCAATCGCGAAATATGAAAAAAGAGCGGAGATAATAGATTCCTACGAGGCGGAGACTGAAAAGCTCACCGACGAGGAACTTGCAAGATCCGCGCAGATTTTTAAGGAACGCCTTGACAAAGGCGAAACGATCGACGACATACTGCCCGAGGTCTTCGCCAGGGTGCGCGAAGTCTCAAAGCGCACGCTTGGACTGAGACACTTCAAGGAACAGATGATAGGCGGTATGGCGCTCAACGACGGCAACATCGCCGAGATGAAGACAGGCGAAGGAAAGACGCTTGTCGCGACTCTCGCCGTCGCGCTCAACGCCATCGAGAAAAAAGGCGTCCATGTGGTCACGGTAAACGACTACCTCGCGGCGCGCGACGCTCAGTGGATGTCGCCAGTCTACAACGGCATGGGCCTTTCCGTCGGCGTCATCTCGCCGTTTATGGCCGACGACAAGCGCTCCGAGGCCTATCACTGCGACATAACCTACGGAACGAACAGTGAATTCGGCTTCGACTATCTGCGCGACAACATGGCTATACAGAAGGAGCAGCAGGTTCAGCGCGGCCATAACTTCTGCATCGTAGACGAAGTAGACTCCATCCTCATAGACGAGGCAAGGACGCCGCTTATCATCTCCGGCCCCTCCGAGGACAACACGGAGCCGTACCGCATTGCGGACGGCGTGGCGCGCGAACTTCTCAAGACCACGGACTTCGAGCTTGACGAAAAAGAACGCAACCTGGCGCTCACCGAGGCGGGCATCTCAAAGGCAGAACGGCTCATGAACCTGCCCAATCTCTTCACCGACTTCAACAACTCGTCGCTTTCGCACAAAATAGTGCAGGCGCTCAAAGCGCATCACCTCTTCCAGCGCGACGTTCACTACGTCGTGAAGGACGGCGAGATCGTCATCGTAGACGAATTCACGGGGCGCCTCATGTTCGGCCGCCGTTACTCCGACGGGCTGCATCAGGCGATAGAGGCCAAGGAACGCGTGAAGGTGGGCCGCGAAAACCAGACGCTCGCCACGATCACGCTGCAGAACTATTTCCGTATGTACAAGAAACTGGCGGGCATGACGGGAACGGCCCTCACAGAGTCCGAAGAGTTCAACGAAATATACGGCCTCAAGGTCATCGTCATCCCGACCCACATGCCGATGGTGAGAAAAGACAATCCCGACTCCGTCTACAAAACGTCGGAGGAAAAATATATCGCGGCCGCGGACGAAGCGGCGGAGCATCACGAAAAGGGCCAGCCGATACTGATAGGCACGGCCTCTATTGAACATTCGGAGACTGTCAGCAAGCTGCTTAAGGTGCGCAAGATACCCCACAGCGTCCTCAACGCGAAGGTCCACGAACGCGAGGCCACCATCGTAGCGCAGGCAGGACGCTTCGGAGCGGTCACAGTGGCCACGAACATGGCGGGCCGCGGAACGGACATCGTGCTTGGCGGCAACCCTGAATTCCTCGCAAAAGAAGAGCTCGAAAAAGAGGGCAAAAGCCCCGCCGACGAGCCGCAGCTCTACGCCGAGACGCTTGAAAAATACAAGAAGCTCTGCGCCGAAGAGCACGAAAAGGTCATAGCGACCGGCGGCCTCCACATCATAGGCACTGAACGCCACGAGTCGCGCCGTATAGACAACCAGCTCCGCGGCCGCTCAGGCCGTCAGGGCGACCCGGGCGAAAGCAGATTCTACATCTCGCTCGAAGACGACCTGATAAGGCTCTTCGGCGGAGAAAAAATTTCCGGCATAATGGAAAAGCTTGGCATGGAGAAGGGCGAATCAATAGAACATCCGCTGCTTTCAAGGGCCATCGAAAACGCGCAGAAAAAGGTAGAAGAGATGCACTTTGACATACGCAAACAACTCCTCTCCTACGACAACGTCATGAACCGCCAGCGCGAGGCCATATACAAGGAGCGCGCCGACATATTGGACGACAAGGACATCACGGCGCGCACGCTGAGCGTCCTTGAGGACACGGCTCAGGCGCAGCTCGACAAAATATTCGAGGATAAAAAAGCTGAAGAGCCAGAGGTCAAGTCCGTCAGCGTTCGCCTGAACGCTCTCTTCTGGCCCGGCATCGCGCGCCACCTTGAAGGCGTGCAGGCCGAGGTCGAACTTGAAGAGGCGCGTCCTAAGATACTGGATGAGATACGCGCACGCTTCCGGCAGAAGACGGAAGAACTTGGAGGAATGCTCTCCGAGCAGATATACAGGTACATCTTCCTCGAAGTGCTCGACAAAAACTGGAAGGAACATCTGCTTGCGATGGACGAACTGCGCCGCGGCATCGGCCTTCGCGCGATAGGCCAGAAAGATCCTCTCATCGAGTATCAGTTTGAATCCTTCAACCTCTTCCAGCAGATGCTTGAGCAGATACGCGAAGGCATCACTGAATTTGCGCTGAGAGTCTCCGTCGTGACGAAGGAACCGGAACACGAGGAGAGCCGCAAAAAGTGGCGCGAAAGCCGCGACCCGTTCGACATCCCGCAGGCGTCCGGCGCGAACTACAACGACGATATGGAAAACCCAGGCACGCTTGCCACCGCGCAGAAGACCCAGCCTGTCATAAACGACATAAAGATAGGCAGAAACGACCCGTGCCCGTGCGGCAGCGGCAAGAAATACAAGCAGTGCTGCGGACGGAACAAGGAATAAACAGGAGACGGCGATGAGACATTTCAAGAGGACCGCAATACTTACGCTGGCGCTCTCCGCGCTGCTCTTTTCCGCAGGCGGGGTATGCGCTTGGGATGCTTCCGAAGAGATATCGAGGCTGAAAAAAGAGGTTCCGGCCGCGGAGAGCTTCGGAGGAAACGGTTCCGTCATCTGGCAGCGCAATAATGAATCAAAGATGCTGCTTGACGGTTCGATGGAAAATTTCAGAAGTGTAATGATAATGGTCGGCGAGACTGTGCCTCAGAACTGGAAGACGGTCTGCTACCCGACGCCCGCCGCGGGCAGCCTCAAAATCGAAGAGGCCGCCTGGTACAACCCAATGACAGGCATGAAAGAAGGCTCCCTTCCCACCCGCGTTGAAACCCTGCCGGGCGGCGCTGAGATGTCAGTCGTGCAGATCCCGGATGCCGCCGTGGGGCGCGTCGCCGTAATCGCGGTGCGCGAACAGCGGGCAAAACGCTACGGCGTCGACGAGACTGTGAACATGGCCGGCCCTCTGCCCGTCTGGGAACAGAAGGTCAGCGTCGAAGTGCCGGAGGGAATGCCGATATTCTGGACTGGGCGCGACGTAAAAGAGCCTGTCCTCTCAAAGAACGCAAGCGTCACAAAATATTCATGGCAGGTGATGAATCAGCTGCCGTGGAACGGAGAGGGCTTCGTCCTGAACGAAAGGCCGATGGTCTCCTTCAGCTCCAAAAAAGGCGTCGTCCAGAGCATGCGCGCGACGGCTGAAATAGCCTCCGACATTCCGCAGCTGCAGCTTCCAGATGCCGCGAAGGGAGACTCTGCCCGCGCCGGCGCAAAACTCATAGAGTGGGTCAACGCGCCGGAACGCACTCTTGCCGGCGTGCCCGCGAACTGGGTGCGCGCCGCGGACAACATCCCCGCAAACGGCCCTTGGACGCCGTGGGAAAAGACGCTGCTGCTTGACAAATGGCTCAAAAAACTGGGTTGGGAGACAACACTGTGGTGGAGCGCGAAAATGCCGCTGACAGACGACACGCCCGCCTCGGTAACGCTCTTTGAAGAACCGGTGCTGGAACTTGCTCCGCGCGCTGGCGCAAAATCTTCGTGGTTCGCTGCGGGCTCGCCCTTCTCGCAGGGGCGCGCGCCGTCGTCGGCCGCTGGGGCTGAACTTTACGGCCTCAAAGACGGAGAAGCCGTGACAAAAAAACTTTCCGCAGGCTCTCCATCCGAAAACAGGCTCGCGCTGCTTTGGAAACTTAAACTCAACGCTGAGGGAAGAGCCGACGGCACGCTCGAAGTGACCGTAACGGGCGGCTGGAGCGAGCTCTTTTCAGGGCACGCAGCGCCCGCGCTTGACAAGCTCGGCGAGTTCCTCGTCTCGAAGGTCAACTTCGCAATACCGGGCATGTCGCTTGTGCCTAAAGAGGTAAAAGAGATGCCGCTTGGCTACAGGCTCGCCTTCGACGTAAGCTGCGCCCCAGGCATCGTACACGGCGGAAGTATGCTCGTGCGCCTCCCCGGAGGCATTCCGCTACGCGTAAGCGACATGATAGGCAAAGAGCAGAAATACACGCTCCGCTTCCCGTTCGTGATTGACCAAAAGGTGCGAATCAGCACGCCCAAAGGCTTCCACATGCTCCAGAGCCCGCCGCTCAAACAGCTCGGCACCGGCACCAGCGCCGTACTCAACGAATCCATCACGCACTGGCCCAAAAAAGCGCAGCTTTTAGCCGACAGCACATGGACGGTCAAGAAACGCGAGGTAAACGAAAAGACGGCCCCCCTCATGAGAGAGGAGCTCGCCGCGGCGCTCAGATGGCCAGTCCTCGATCTTCCGTTCAGAAAATAATTATTAAAGATAAAAAAGAAATAAAAATTTTAATAAAAAATTTGCAGGTTCCAGCAGACAAGGAGTGAAGCAGTATGCAAAACATGACGGAAGAACTCAAACAGTCGCTTGACGCGGCCGTGAAGGCCGTTGCCGCGGAGAAGGGCCAAGAACTGCCGGAGGGCTTTGAGGTTCGCCTTGAGCGTCCGCGCCAGGAGGGCCACGGCGACTGGGCCACAAATATAGCGATGCAGCTTTCAAAGCCGTTCGGCATGAAGCCACGCGACCTTGCGGGGGAAATAATCGCCAAACTCCCGAAAGATTCCGTAATAGAAGAGGCAGACATCGCCGGCCCCGGTTTCATGAACTTCAAACTGACGGCGGACTGGGTCACAGAGGCCGTTAAAGCCGCGATAGAAAAAGGCAAAGACTACGGCCGTGTAAACGTAGGAAAAGGACGCCGCGTAAATGTTGAATTTGTCAGCGCAAACCCGACCGGCCCGCTCCACATGGGTCACGGACGCGGAGCTGCCGTAGGCGACATCACGGCGTCGCTGCTTGACTTCGCAGGCTACGACGTTGAGCGCGAATACTATATAAACGACGCCGGCCTACAGATGGAGCTGCTTGGAAAGTCCGCGCAGGCCAGATACTTTGAGGCCTTCGACCGCGCCGAAGAGGCTCCTATGCCGGAGGACGGCTACCACGGCGAATACATGACGGACATCGCGGCCCGGTTCGTTGGAAAATACGGACAGTCGCTCGCGGAGAAGCCGCTTAGCGAGACGCTGCCCATCTTCACAGACGAGACCTCAAAAATGGTGCTTGAGCTCATAAAGAAAGACCTTGAAGATTTTGGAGTAAAGTTCGACGTATGGTTCTCAGAAAAATCACTCTACGACGACAACTGCGTCGATCCGGCGATGGAGGCGCTCAAGGCGCGCGACTACGCCTACGAGCAGGACGGCGCTCTCTGGTTCCGCTCGACGATGTTCGGCGACGACAAAGACCGCGTGCTCATCCGTTCAAACGGAATGCCCACCTACTTCACCTCCGATGTCGCCTACATGAAAAATAAATACGACAGAAACTTCACAAAAAATATCTTCGTCTGGGGCGCCGACCATCACGGCTACGTTCCGCGCATCAAGTCCGTCAACAAAGCCTTCGGCTTTCCTGACGACGGCATAGAGGTGCTGCTCATCCAGATGGTCAATCTGCTGCGCGACGGCAAACCAGTGCAGATGTCAAAGCGCGCCGGCACCATCGTCACGCTGCGCGAAATAATGGACGAAGTCGGCCGCGACGCCGCTCGCCTGTTCTTCGTCGTGCGCCGCTGCGACAGCACCGTCGACTTTGACCTGGAGCTTGCGAAAAAGGCCTCGACCGAAAACCCCGTCTTCTACATCCAGTATGCCTACGCGCGTATATGCAGCATCTACCGCGAACTGGCCGAGCGCGGCATCCCTATGCCGAAAATGGAAGAGTTCGATGTTGCGCTGCTCACAGACCCCTCAGAGCTGAACCTTGCTAAAGCTATTTCGCGCTTCCCGGAGGAGATAACAAAAGCCGCCGAAGAGACCGCGCCGCACCGCCTCGCCTACTACGCGACGGAGCTTGCCGAGGCCTTCCACTCCTTCTACAACGCGCAGCGCGTGCTTGGAGTTGAGGAAAACGTTATGAAGTCGCGCATCCTGCTCATGGAGGCTACGCGCATCACGCTTAAAAACGCGCTTGACCTGCTCGGCGTCTCCGCGCCGGAAAAAATGTAGGCGCGTCGGACCAAACGATGACCGTTCCGAAGCTCCGCTGGGTGCTCTTCGCAGCCGCCGTCACCTTCCTGGTGGCGGTGCTGCTCACCTCCTTTTTTAAGGAGATAAATAAAATAGACACCCTGGCCGCGGCGCTCGACAGCCGTATGGAAGAGCTGGTAGCCGCCGAACGCAAGACGCAGAAGCTGAAGCAGGAGATACGCTACTACAGCACCCCCGAAGGCATTGCGCGCCTGGCCACGGAACAATTCAACCTCGTAAAGTCCGGCGACCGGATATACAAGATAGAGGTAGTCTCGAAAGACGCGCCATAAGCGTGTAGGTTTGTCAAACCTCTGTTACACGGCAACCAAAAAAGCTTTTAAGCTTTCCCGTAGAGATTTCCATTTAAGAG